>JAAYAK010000210.1 GCA_012719415.1 Syntrophorhabdus sp. | reverse complement strand
TTGAGGGCCATCTCCATGTTCTTTGCCGAAAAGACGGTCTCATCGAGAATGACGGGAAGGGGTGAACGCTTCGTCACCTCCCTGAGCCCGCGGTGATCGTCTTTTAGCAGGGGCTGCTCGAAGATCTCGATGGGGTATCCCTTCCGCACGACATGATCGGCGAAGGCAAGGCAGGCGCCCTGGGTGAAACCCTGATTTCCGTCGAGCCTGAGGGTATAGCGGATATCCAGGGCTTCGAGGATGGACGCCACCGAGGCGATGAACCGGATGTCATCGGCCTTCTCCCCGCTGACCTTGACCTTGTACACGGTGAAACCCTTCCGGGCGGCCTGTTCTATCCACTCCTTCAGAACCTTCCGGTCCGTCGCAAGGGGTATCGTGATGTCCGTCTCGATGTGTCTCAGGGAGCCCCCGAACCAACCGGTCTCGCTTGTTCCCGTATTCCGGAGCCATGCCCTCCAGATGGCTGTCTCCAGCCCGGAGACCGTCATGGGGAAAGAAGGGTGCCGTGCGCGGAGTTCCGCCGCGACGGCGGGGAAATGGGTCGCCCTTTTCCCCGTTAGAAAGGGTCTTTCCTCTCCAATGATCCCCTGTATCCTGTCCACCGTTTCGTGAGGAAGGACGAAGCTTGTGGCGCACTCCCCGAGCCCTCGGGACCCATCCCTGAGACGGACCTCGACGATGACGCTCCGCATGGCGCTCTTGCGCCCCAAAGAGGTTGAAAAAGTGGTCTTCAGAGGGCGGACCACCTCCCTTGTGTGGACGGTCTTTATCTCATCGTCCGTCATAGCTTTCCGGCCGGTCCTTTCCATTGTCCCTTTCTTCCAGGAATGAGGCGAAGTGGATGCGCCCGGACCAGCGGGAAGGGCCGGCACGCACCATCTCCTCATAGCTCTCCCCGAAGCGGGTCCTGAACGTCCCCACCTCGACGGGCCTGCCCGTTTCGATGGCCTCGATGAACCGTTCCCCGCCGAGATAAAGGATGACGTGGTCGATCCCCCGGCCCTCGCCGGAAGTGAGGAATATGAGATCTGCGGGCCGGAGCCGGTCCGGGGAAAGGGGTCTTGCCGCAGCATACTGGTCACGGGCGTCCCGGGGAACATCGATCCCTGCGGCGCGATAGGAGAGGTTGACGAGGCCGGAGCAGTCCACCCCTGTCGCCGGAAGGGGACCCCCGACACCGGAAACCGCGGGCCCGCGACGGAGGGACCGAAGAGGCGTGCTTCTTCCTCCCCACAGGTAAGTCGTGTCGATGAAGGACATGGCTGTACCGATGACGTTTTGCCTCGTTGCAGCGGAGCCGATGCCGGTGTCGGCCCGCCGGATGTCAGCGTCAGGGACCCACGCCGCCGTATCGCCTGGCAGGCGTATGCCGGCAAGACCGTTCCTGTGTTTCCCCGTCATTGCCAGCCGGGTTCCGGCGGAGAGATAGAGAGCGGACGCCGAAGGCTTAGAGGCGAGGGTGCCGCGCACCAGGACACCGTCGAAAACGGGGCCGTCCTCCGCGGGGGCCGCCCGGTCTTTGGCCACCCAGCCGGGATAGCCTCTCCAGCCGTCATCGGAGAGCTTCTTCTGCTCAAGGGCCTCCACCATGTACCAGTCGTTCTCGTCGCCTAAACAGCGCAGTGCCTCGTTGAGGAGAAGCTGTGTCAACCGCTCCGCGGTGACGGATGGTCCGGCGAGAAGGTCGGCGACGGAGGTCACGACGGACAGGAGCTTTCCGTGCGGGGGGTCGGGTCTTTCTTCGAAGCGTGCTTCCATCACATCGCGGGCTCGAACCGTATGGAGGCGGTTCCCCTGGCCTCCCTGAGAACCCCCGGTTCCCCCGTTATCCTGCCGATGATATTGACCTCACTCGCAGGCACGGGGTCTTGTCCGGTCGAAAGCGGAGTGGGACCGAAGAAGATGGCGATGGCGTTTCCCGGCGGCCAGTACCCGATGTCTCCCGCCTTGACCGTGCGTGTGGCAGTGTCGTCGAGGGGCATGCGCAGGGGTATCTCGAAGTAGAACTCGTCTCCCCACTCATTGGGAGATGCGGTTACGGGCAGAACCCCGGCAACGGCTGCGGCGCATGGCGTAGATGCAAGCTCCGCTTCCACGGAGACGGTACCTGCTGTGATACGGATCTTCATGACGAACACTCCTTTCGGTCTACTTTACCTTCCTTTCCCGTTCCCTGTCAAAGGGCGGGTCACAGGGGCGGCGCATGCGTTTTTCTTGACCTGTGACGGGAATGGTGTATCATTGAAGAAATCAGGACCTTCAGACACACCGAGAACGGGTGAGCATGAAAAAGAGGTCGCCTGCGCAGCCTGACACTTCGCAACCATGCCGCACGAGGCAGGGGTCTGCTGCCGATGCCCGCGCCGGCAGAACGAACGGACTCTCCGCCGGAAGGGAGCTCGCGCACATGATGGGGCAATGGGACGGCTTTCTCAAGGCCACGCTCCAGCCCATCCTGGTCCTTGACACCCAATTCACCATCGTCGCAGCCAACAAGAGATCGCAGGAAATAGCGGGAGTCGCTGAGGATGAGCTCATCGGAAGGAAATGCTACGAGGTCATGCACGGTACGGACGAACCCGCCCGGGGCTGTCCCATGCATTCCCTTCTCACCCGGGGAAGCCTCGAGACCGTGGAGATGGAGATCGAGACGATACACGGAACGTTTCTTGTCTCCTGCGCACCCATCGTGGACGCGTCGGGTGTGCCCATAGGGGTGGTCCACGTGGCGACGGATATCACCGAGAAGAAGATGGCCGAAGAAGAGCTGAAGGAAAGGGAGGTGAAGTACCGTTACCTCTTCGAGAACTCTCCCGCGGGCATGTTCAGAAGCTCCCTCGCCGACGGGAGGATCGTCGATGCCAACCTCACCCTGTCGCAGATGTTCGGGATCGACAACAACGGTGACCTGCATGCGGCGGATTTTTACGCTGACCCCCGTGACCGCCGGCGGATCCTGAAGGCGATCAAGCGCGACAAGAGGGTCGACCGCCATGAGGTCCTGATGGCGAGGCGTGATGGAAGCGTGTTCTGGGCTCTCATTTCGGCCCGTCTCGACAGCAGGGAGCACTACATCGAAGGTGTCGTAACGGACATCACCGCGCAGAAGGAGGCGCAGGAGGCCCTGCGCGAAAGCGAGGAACGATATCGGGTCGCCATCGAGAACTGCAATGACTGTGTGGCCATATTCAGGGACGGTGTCTATGTCTATGCCAATCAGCAGTACGTCGAGGCGGTGGGGGTTCGTGACGCGAGGGAGATCCTGGGAACCGGCATCGGGCGGTTCATTCATCCCGACGATTATGATCGCATCGACCGCTATCGCCAGGGCCGCAAGGCGGGCAAGGACATTCCCACGCGATACGAGCTCCGGATAATCGATGTGAAGGGGAAGGTCATGTTCTTCGAGGCGGCCGTTTCGGTGATAACCCTGAAGGGCGAGCCTGCCACGCTCGTTTTCATGCGGGATATAACGAAACGGGTTGAGGTCCAGAAGAAGCTGGAGGAACAGGTGGAACTCCTCCAGACCTTTATTGATACCATGCCGAATCCCATATTCATCAAAGACCCTGAAGGAAGGTTCATCCAGTGCAACAGGGCCTTCGAGGAATATTACGGCGTTTCGTGCCAGACGATACGGGGGAAGACCGTCTTCGACATCGAACCCGCCCGGGAGGCGAAGGTCCATGCAAGCAAGGACAG
This sequence comes from Syntrophorhabdus sp., assembly GCA_012719415.1. Taxonomy (NCBI): domain Bacteria; kingdom Pseudomonadati; phylum Thermodesulfobacteriota; class Syntrophorhabdia; order Syntrophorhabdales; family Syntrophorhabdaceae; genus Syntrophorhabdus; species Syntrophorhabdus sp. Next base: position 78,348 of record JAAYAK010000210.1, on the reverse strand, counting down.
GGAACTGATGAAAAAAGGGGGGGTACTCGAGTACGACGGGGTGGTCATCGACCCTTCGGGCCGTGTCCACTACGTCATAATCAGGAAGGCCGCCTTCCACAGGCCGGACGGTACCCCCGGCGGTATTGTCGGCGTCGTTATCGACATAACGGAGCTCAAAAGGGCAGGCGAGATGCTTAAGGAATCGGAGGCAAAGTACCGGGGTGTTGCCGAGGAGTCCCTGGCCGGCTTCTACATCATCCAGGATGGTCTCTTCCGGTATGTGAACCGGAGGTTCTGTGAGATAACCGGCTATGGCTACGATGAGATAGTGGACAGGATGGAGCCTCTCGATCTTGTCCACGGAGAAGACCGCGGCGTTGTGGAAGAGAACCTGAGGAAGCGCTTCAGTGGCGAGACTGGGAGTATCCAGTACAGGTTTCGGATGACGCGCAAGAGTGGCCTCGTCGCCAGGGTGGAGGTGCTGGGGAGCTCATTCGACTACAGGGGCAGACCGGCCGCCATCGGGACCCTCCTCGACATCACGAAGGAAACCATACTCGAGGAACAGCTTCAGCAGGCCCAGAAAATGGAGGCCATCGGACAGTTGGCCGGGGGCATGGCCCACGACTTCAACAATATCCTCACCACCATCATGGGCTATTGCGGTCTCCTTCAAACGGAACTCGACGAGGATGACCCCCATCAGCTCTATGTCGAGGAGATCAGCATGGCGTCCGAGAAAGGCGCGCAGCTCACCGGCGGCCTTCTTGCCTTTGGAAGAAAACAGGTCATGGAGATGAAGCCCCAGAAGCTGGACGAACTTGTCAGAGGGGTGCAAAGACTCCTGGAAAGGCTTCTTCCAGAGGACATGAGACTCGAGATCCGGCTTCCCCGCGAGGAATGTACCATCCTCGCCGACGCGACGCAGATCTATCAGCTCCTCATGAACCTGACCACGAACTCCCGGGACGCCATGCCCGACGGCGGGACCCTGTTGATCTCAGCCGATGTTCTGTCGATCGACGAGGATTTCATTGCCGCGAAGGGTTTCGGAGAAGTGGGCGATTATGCTGTCCTGTCCGTCGTCGATACCGGATGCGGCATTGACCCCCGTGTGCAGGAGAAGATGTTCGAACCTTTCTTTACCACGAAGGAGCCGGGCAAAGGCACCGGACTCGGCCTTTCCATCGTTTACGGCATAGTCAAACAGCACAGCGGTTTCATTGATGTCTGCAGTGCCTCCGGGGCGGGAACGACCTTCACGGTCTACATCCCCGTCGCGAAAGGGAAAAGGGTACGCAAACGTGCAGGTGTTCAGGGCATGCGGGGCGGCAGCGGCGAGACCATCCTCATCGCCGAGGACAACCGGAGCGTCCGGGAGCTTACCCGGGAGGTTCTGCGAAAGGCTGGTTATCGCATGATAGAAGCGGTCGACGGACAGGAGGCCATCGAGCGCTTTACCGAGTTCTCTCACGTGATAGACCTCTCGATCCTTGACGTTGTCATGCCGAAAAGGAATGGCAAGCAGGTCTACGACGAGATCATCATGGTCCGGCCGGATGCAAAGGTGCTCTTTGTCAGCGGGTATGCCGCCGATGTCATCACGGACAAGGGGATACAGGACGAATCCCTGGAATACCTCCCCAAGCCGGTATCCCCGACGCTGCTCCTCAAAAAGGTGAGGGAACTCCTGGACAGGAAATAGAAAAGTGAACGGGCACACGGGTCTGCGCGCTTCGCGCGCAAACGGGCAGACGAGGCAAAGAGGGGAAATATCAGGATCACGTTACCTGAAAGTCTCTTTGTTTTTTTCGCGTGTGCCCGTAGGCGCTTTAGCGCCGACCCGTGTGCCCGTGAGCGCTTTTATATCTTGAGTATCAGTTCCCTTCGGGGGCGCTTGGGGACGTGGTGGACCTTGTCGGCGTCCCGCCAGTACTTTACGTCCCCGTCTTTCACCACGTCGATGACGACCTGTTCTCTGGTCGCTCCGAGAGCGATGACGAGGAGGATCTCGTACTGCCCGGGTATATTGAGAAGGGCCCTCAGGCGGTCCCTTTTGATATTGCCGAGCATGCAGCCGCCGAGCCCCATCTCGGTCGCCCCGAGCAGTATGCTCTGCGCGGCGATACCGTGGTCGCTGCCGAAGTCCTTCGTGAGGGACGTGTCCCCAAGGATGATGATGTAGGCGGAGGGTCTTTCGCCTTCTTCGGGGCCTGGCCAGTCCTTGAGATAGCCTGCCCAGGCAAGGCACGAGAATATGGCGGCGTTCTTCCGGGCGTCATGGGACAGGATGAACTTTAGAGGCTGCATGTTCCTCGCCGAGGGTGAAAGGCGGGCAAGCTCGACAAGCCTCTTAAGCTGCTGCAGACCGATCGGCCTATCCTCGTGGAACCGCCGATAGCTTCTGCTCTTTGTAACAAGTTCCAGCACAGTCATACCATCTCCAAGTGTTCTGACTTGAAACCTGAAACCGTCTTTCACAGATCCAGTATGATCTCCTCCAGGGGGCGTTTCGGGACGTGGTGAACCTTGTTGATATCGCGCCAGTAAGCAATGTTCCCGTCTTTCGCCTCCGTGATGACAACACGTTCTCTGGGCACACCCAGGGCGATGACGAGCAGTATCTCATATTCCCTGGATATCCCGAGAAGAGATGCCAGTCTGGCCTTATCCACCCCGGCGAACATATAGCCGCCCAGACCCATCTCCGCGGCGCCGAGGAGCATGCTCTGCGCGGCGATCCCGTGGTTGCACGAGAAGTCCTTCGTGATGGTGGTGTCGCCGAGAATGATGATGTATGCCGCCGGCCGCCGGCCTTCGGCAGGCCCGCGGGAGTTCTTGACGTAATCCTCCCAGATGAGACAGGAGAAAATGGATCCATTGCGGGCGGGGTCGTTGGAAAGGACGAACTTAAGGGGCTGGAGATTCGCGGCCGACGGTGAAAGACGGGCAAGCTCCACGAGACCTTCCAGCTGTTCCATGCTTATGGATTCGCTCTCCTGAAAGCGCCGATGGCTCCTGTTCTTCGTTACCAGTTCAAGGAGATCCATACAGGAACTATAGCATAGAAGGAGGATGATGCAAGCAAAAGATGGCCTCAGGTTCCATGTCTCAGGTCTCAAGTCAAAGACAAAGACTGGAAATACGCTTTTGTTTCAAACCTGAAACCTGAAACTTGAAACCTGGAACGGTCTTTTTACTTGAAGTAGGGTTTCAGCTCCCTGCAGAGGTCTTCCGGGAGGACCACGCAGATGGGTTCGGAGAGGATGGCCTGGAAGAAGTTGAGATCCGGGGCGAAGTCGCGCATGTTGAGGAACGTCCGGGGGACGATGCGGAAATAGGCGCTGAAGTGTTCCTGGTCGCAAGGGCCGAAAGAGAGCGACGCGTTGAAACTGAAGATCCCGGAGTCTTCATAATAGCGAAAGACCCGGTCGAGACCGGCGACGAGGTCGTCGATATCGTCGTCCGTGAATTCGTCAAGGGAGAAGACATCGGGAAAGACGCACATGACCTCACCGAGGAGCCCCAGAGAGACGAAGGGGGCTATCCAGTGGCCCGAACCGAGCCGTGCGATGTACCGCTCGTTCTCTGTCTCTTCCCGCCTCGCGAGGACGTACCAGTAATTCTGCCTGTAACGCTCCGCGAAGCGTCGCGATGCCGAGAGTTCGTCCGTGAACTGGTTGCCAGGGTGGGCGGTGGCGAAATACTGCTGGTGCGGGTGTACCAGACCTCCCCCCGAAGGCGGCATGTAATTCCAGGTCATCAGGTGATAGGGCAGCGACCCGTCGATGGCGGCGATGCGGCGGAGAAACCCGATGCCCAGGGCGAAAGCGTCGCGAAGCCTCTCTTTCGTCAGTTCCCTGAGACCGACGACGTGATCGTCGGACATGACGACGACTCCGCTGTGGATATCGTAAGGGAAGAGATTGGGTATGAGAAATGCCTCTCCCTGTGTCAGCCTGCCTTCGGGGACGATATCAGGTGTGAACCTGGGTGTCGCCTTTTCGCGGTGTTCGGCGCAGAAGGGGCAGAAGCCCTTCACGGCGGGGTCGTGATACCCGGCAAGGTCGAGCTTTTGCGGCTTGATGGCCCCGAAATGGGAGAAGTGGCATGTCCTCCCCGTCAGCGGATCGACGCGGACCTGGAAGCGGACCGTGGTGGGCGCAAAGCCTTTCCGCGGATCCAGAAAAATGCTCTCCGATTCAACCTTCCTGAACTCGATCATCCGCCGTTATCTCCCTGTCATCGTATTTTCAAAATAAGAACAGAATCCTGGACCGCCTGTCAATGGAAAGAGGGGATAAGGGTCAAGACAACGATGGTCTTCAACGAAAAACCTAAAACTGACAACGTAAAACCCTACAACGGGTTTATATCGTCCCGCTCCTCCTCTTCCTCCTTGTCTTTTCCCATGGTCCTTTGCAGATAGGTCCTCGCGATGTCCCTCCCGCCGAAACCGAAGGCGATGGCGAGGGCAAGGACGATGCCGCCGAAGATTATGGCAAAGGCTATGAGGACGGTCTCCCGGCCGATCCCGAGCTGTTCCATCGCCATTGTGGCGGAGAGGATGAAGACAGTGATCTTGACCAGCCTGCCCACGAGGCCGGCCCTTCTCATTCCCGCGTTGACGGAGGCTATGAGGGCGGCCCGTCCGAAAAAGTTGCTGAAAAGGTAGCCGAAGAGAAGGATCACCGCCGCCGTGAAGACATTGGGGAGATAGAGGAAGAAGCGTTCCAGAAGGTGCTCGACGGTGGGTATCTTCAGTGTCTGCACCGCCACGACGGCAAAGGTGAAGATGACGAGCCATCCGATGATCCTTGCGATAAAGGACGAAAGGGAGTCCCTGATCCCGCCTTTGAGGAGCATATCGAAGAGCCCGAGCCGCTGGGCCGCCCTGTCGAGGTTCACGGCACGGAAGATCCGGAGAAAGACCATCCTGAGAACCGCGGCAAGGACGATGCCCACGATGAGAAGCGCCAGGGAGGTGAGGAAGTTGGGCATGAATGTGAGGAACTTCTCGTAAGAGCTCTCGAAAGGTTCTATAATGACCCTTTGAAGAAAATTCATATAAAGCCCCCTTTCGTTTTACTTCCAGCGGTCCGCGAAGGACGGTTTGAGCTTCTCGTACACCCCGCAGAGGTTCTCTATCTTCTCTTCCACCTCGGGTCCGCTGCTTTCCCGGCCCTCGATCACGAATGACGCAGTGCGTCCTATGTACAGCGGGGTCAGCGACTTGAGAAGGTGTTCCTTGTTGAGCACGTTGCGATGCGCGGCCAGGGCGAAGCTGTATATGATGTCCACCCACACGGTGTCGGGCATGTGAAAGTCGTCCCCGGTTCCATCGGCCAGTCTCCTGAGGAAGCCGAGGGTCTCCCGGGACAGGATGTTCTCCCACAGGGGAACAAGTTCTCTGGCACCCAGCGTGAACTTATCGATCATCCTCTGGATGTTGACGCTCACGGGTTCAAGGCCGACCTCGTAGGTGAACCCGAAAACGGGCACGGACTGTGTCCCTGTCACTCCTTTCCATGTTCCCGGGTATTCCTCCATGAGGTCGAAGGTTGCCCCCACGACCTGGTAGAGCATGGCGGAAAGGTCCGCCCCCGGGTCCTTGGCATCGTGGATCTTTGCACCCAGGAAGGCCTGACAGACGCGGAAGTCATTTGCTATGGCCGTTGTCGTCATCCAGATGTCTATGCCGTAGCGCGCAACATCGGTTTCCCAGACGTCCTTGGACAGGTAGAATCCTGCCAGTTTCCCCGAGAATCCGAAATCACCCCCTATGGGCTGGCGCACGTTCTTTCCGTACAGGGCCCGTGTCAGGGGATAGACGATGCTGTTCGTGATCGTCCCGTCATACTTGTGGCGATGATAAAGGGGGGCGACGTAGTCGTAACCGTCGTCCATGACGGGCTTGACAAGGAGTTCTATCCACTCGGGGGTGATGCTGCGCAGATCGGAGTCCACCACGGCACAGGCCTTCACGTCGAGAGCGTGGGCGATCTCGAAGATGGTCCTGAAGGCGCTTCCCTTGCCGGGGATCCCGTGGTAAGGAATGGCTATCTTGGAGAAGGATTCCACGCGGTGGGAGAGCAGGATCGATCGGAAATCATCGATGGCAGTGTCGTGAACGACGTCCATCGTGCCGTCCGTCGATCCCCCGTCGGAATTCACGAGGACCGTTTTTCTTTCGGGAAAGTACTTGGCAAGGCCGGCCTGCACGGCCCGGACCACGTGACCGATGGACCGGGCGTTGTTGTAGCTCGGGATTCCGACGAGGATGTCGGCTTTGCCGATCTCGGTCAACCGCGCGTGGATGTCCTCTCTTTTGATCACGCTGTCAGCCATAGGATCCTTATCGCTTTCACATCCCCGTCACGGTCATTCCGCTTTCGACCTCTCGCGGGAAAGCCTCGGCACCGAGCATGGGGTCAATGATGCAGTTCGTGCCGACACTGATCCCGGCGGGAATGACGACCCGTTTTCCGACGACGGTGAGGCCAGAGTAGAGATGTTCCGGATGAGTCCGGTTGATCGTTTTCGGGTCGCCGATACCGACCGTGGTACGCGCCCCCACGACAACCTCCTTGTCGATGATCGAACGCTCGACCCGCGCCCCTTCGCCTATGCGGCAATCGTGCATTATGATGGAGTCGCGGACGGATGCGCCGCGTTCCACCGTTACTCCGGGCGAAAGAACGCAGTTTTCCACATGTCCCTCGACGGTGCAGCCGGGGGACACGATGGAACGCTCGACCCGCGCCCCGGAGGATACCAGAACGGGAGGCCTGTCGAAAGGCGGTCCGCCGGCGTTTATGTTGGTCATTGTCCTCCAGGCTCCCGGGTCTATCCCGGACGAAGGATCGAGGAGGTCCATGTTCGCGTCCCAGTATGCCTGGACGGTGCCGACATCGCGCCAGTATCCGTCGAAGGGATAGGCATATACCACATTCTCCTCCAGGGCCCGGGGGATGATGTGGTGTCCGAAATCATCCTCCTTGGACTCCGTGAGAAGGCCTATCAGGTACTTCCTGTCGAAGACGTATATCCCCATCGATGCCAGATTGGACCTCGCGCGGGGCGATTTTTCCTCCCACTGAACGATCCTGCTGTTCCCGTCCGTGATGGCGGTCCCGAACTGGTGTGTCTCCTCCCAGGGCACGGGAATGGTGGCGATGGTCACGCGGGCCTTCTTCTGCCGGTGAAATGAGACCATCCGGCGGTAGTCCATATGGTAGACATGGTCTCCCGACAGGATCATGATCTCGTCGCTCTTGGCCGACATGACGAAGGATATGTTCTGGCGCACGGCGTCCGCTGTTCCCCTGTACCAATCCCAGTCCTCCTCTCCCGTCTTGGGGGGGAAGATCTTGACACTCCGGGAGCGGCCCGACAGGTCCCAGGAGGAGCCGTCCCCTATATGGTCCATGAGAGAAAGCGGTTTGTACTGTGTCAAAACGGCCACGCTGGTCATTTCCGAATTGCCGATATTGCTGAGGGTGAAGTCGATTATCCTGTAAATGCCGCCGAATGGGACGGCCGGTTTCGCCCTGTGCCGCACCAGGATATTGAGCCTGCTTCCCACCCCGCCTGCCAGAAGGATCGCTGCCGGACCTTTCATTGGACCACCTCCCCGCGAGAATACTCTTTCTTTGAGAAGGCGTCGGCCTTGAGCTTGGGATGGACGGTGACACCGCCCCGTATGGAGACCCCTTCGGGAATCACCGTTCCCATCCCGATGACAGCGAGGTCGTTGCCCGCGTCGCCGATACGGCATCTTTCGGACATCACGCAGCCGGTATCCGCTATGGTACGCCTGATCTCCGTGCCCCCGAGGACGGTCGAATCAAAAAAGAGGATGGAGTCCTCGACAACGGCGCCCTCCTCCACCGTCACGCCCGGGAAGAGGATGGAGCGCGCCACACGGCCCTTGATGGTGCAGCCGCAGTGGAAGAATGTGTCCTCGATGCTGGCTGAAGGACCGATGAAAGGTGGCGGCCGGTCCCTGATGCTCCTGTCCGCCATGTTGGTCCTGAGCTGCCAGGAGCGTATGTCGAGCCTGGGTCTCTCACCGAGGATATCCATGCTTGTCCGGAAATACTCCTCTATCGTCCTGGTGTATCCCCAGTAGCCGCTGTGCCTGTAGCCGTACACACGGTGTTTCTCCATGAGCATGGGGATGATGTCCTTGCCGAACTCATGGGAGGAGTTCGCGGCGTTCTCCTCGAGTACGGTGATGAGGAGCTCGGTTCGAAAGACGTAAATGGTAAGAGACGCCCATTCCAGGTTTGAGTTCCTGGGTTTCTCCCTGTATTGTGTGACCCGTCCTCCCCGGGGGTCTTCGTCCTCGATGAAGGCCAGGCCGAAACGGGAAGACGCCTCGGGCGCGACCTTCGTGAAGGCGACCGTCAGGTCCGCGTTCTTCTCCAGGTGGAACTCGATGAGCCTGCGATAGTCCATGCGATAGATATGGTCTCCGGAAAGGACCACAACGATCTCGGGATCGCACATGCGAATGAAATCGGTGTTCTGGTAGACGGCGTCAGCCGTACCCTTGTACCAGTCTGAGGAGCCGCGGCCCTGGAAGGGCGGGAGTATCACAGCCTGACGGTGTCTCCCCGTCATGTCCCAGGGTTCGCCGTTCGCTATGTGGCTGATCAATTCGAAGGGCCTGTATTGCGACAGGATGCCCACGTTCTCGATATCGGAATGCATGAGGTTGCTCATGGGAAAATCGATGACGCGATACAACCCGCCGTAAGGCAGGACCGACTTGGGCCGGTAAAAGGTGAGCACGTCGAGTTCACCCACCCTTCCTCCCGCGAGGATCATTGCGAGCACCTGTGGCATGAGACAACTCCTTTCCCGGCCGATCAACGACCGGTTTCGAGAAGCGCGACGGGAAAACTCCTGAAAAGACCGGAACAGGCAAGTCCCGGAAACCCCTGCCGGCGGGTCTTCACCACGTCTTCTCCCGTGAAGACGTTCCTGAATGTCTCTTCGTCCGAACCTTCGGGAACGATCACCATCGTGTCTTCCCACATGTCCGCGAAGGTCATGTCCGGTGAAGACAATATCTTCGCGATGAACCTCGGAACGACAACCACGATCATCGTATTGAGGAAACGACGCGCGAAGGCTATGACGTGTCCCGAGCGGGTCCCTGTCGCTTCCAGTGGAATGTATTCACCTTTTTCAAAGACCTCTCTCGTCTTCCGGCGAAGACCGAGCGTCCTGTAAGTTATGTACAGCTTTATTCTGCCGTCTTCCATGGAACTTGTCAAATCTTTCGCGTATTCGGCGGTGTTCCGCCGGGAGAGCTCCCCTCTCATCTCGTCGATCATGCGCATGCGAGACCCGTAGTCAACGGGCATCCTGTTGTCGGGATCGACGAGGCTTAAGCTCCACACCTCCGTGCCCTGGTAGAAATCGGGTACGCCCGGCGCGCAGATCTTGAGGAGCGTCTGCGCCGCGGAATTGTACATGCCAAAAAGGGATACACGTTCCTGAAAGGGGACAAAATCATCAAGAAAAGGGTTGTCCCGTTCCCTGTCCAGGATGGTGTCCACGAAGACCGTCATCGCCTCCTCGTACATCCTGTCGGCGCTTATCCAGCTGGTGTTCACCTTTGCTTCCTTTGCCGCCTTGGTCATATAACTCTTGACCCGTTCCTTGTACGATCCGTACTCGTCGTCGCTCACCGTACCGAAGGGCCAGCTGCCGACGAGCGTCTGGTAGAGCAGGTACTCCTCGTTGGCGTCGGGCACCTTCCGGTTGTTGACGACGATCTTTTTTCTCCTGTTCAGCTTTGCCCAGAGGACGACATGTTCCCTCCATTCCCCGGGGATCTCGGAAAGCACGTTTATCCTCGCTCGCACATCCTCGCTGCGCTTCGTGTCATGGGTGGAGGACGTGATAAGGGCATAGGGCCAGTTCTTGATACGTTCGATATTCTGACCGTGAAAGGTGTCCGGTGAGGTGCCGAACCTGTCCGGGCTGCCCCCGACCTCATTGAGGGAGACGAGCCTGTTGTACAGATAGAAGGCCGTATCCTCAACGCCCTTCGCCATGACAGGGCCGGTTATCTGCTGGAACTTCATGGTAAAATTGAGCCATGCCTGGCGCGTCTCATCATCCATATCGGCCGGGAACTCAAGGAGAAGGACCCGCTTCATGAAGAGAAAGATCGACTCATTGAGGACGGGATTCCTCCTGATGGCCCGGGAGACGGCAAGCTCGACGTAATGGCGGTCCCTTTCCTTCACGTCGGTCCCGTTTATGTACGTCCTGTAGACAGGGAAGCAGGCTATGACCTCTATGATGGCCTTTATGAGGCTGTTAAGCGTGAAATCCCGCGTCTGCCGGTCCATTTCGGTTATCCTGTTCAGGCGGTGTCCCAGGGTGTTGACCTCGCTCGACATGGCGACTTCCATGACGATCTTCTTGTTCTCGTAGAACACCTCCTGGATATCGGTCTGCATTCCCGTGAAGCGCCTGTACAGCGCGTCGAAGGCCTTCGCGTTCCTTCCGTCCACGAAAAGCCCGCTCACGGAGTTCAGGAACACGTAGCCCGTGGTGCTGAACAGGGGCCACTCTTCGGGCATGATCTCACCCTTCCCGAGTATCTTCTCCGCAACGATGTAGAACGGTTTGAAGTACCGCTGTGTCCTCAAGGCCTCGTCGTAGCGTTCCGATATGGCGGGTTCGATGTACGTCGTGCCGTAGGGGAGGTCGACATCCTGCCTGACCTCCTCGAGGTGCGATCTCATGGCTATCGCAAAGCATCGCCGCTGGAGACGGTCGAAATACTCGGAAGGGTCATACAGGCCGTCGGGATGGTCCACCCTGAGGCCCGTGACACAGCCGCCCTCTATGAGATCGAACACAAAGCGATGCGTCTCCTCAAAGACCGCCGGGTCCTCGACCCTGATGGCGGCGAGGCTGTTGATGTCGAAGAACCTCCTGTAGTTGATCTCTTCCGTCGCCACCTGCCAGTGAGACAGCCGGTAGAGCTGCCTGGAGAGCAAACCGTCAAGGAGGTCGAAGCTCTTCGGGTCGCCTTCGGTGCCGTTGAAGACGGTGACGCTCCTGTCCACGAAGGCCCGTATCTCCCCGTTGCTCTGATAGAGGTCTTTCAGGCGCCGCTTCACGATCTCTTTCTCGCGGACCCGTTCGGCCGCCATTTCCGGGTTCGTCTCGACGTACGCGGGGAGTTTTCCCGCCGACGTGATTATGCTGAGCAGCTCTTCATAGCCGGCAGTTCCCCCGATGCTTTCCCCGAGACCCTCGATCCCGGAGGAGAGGATATCGCCATATGTTTCCGGAAGAAGAGGCAGCCTGTTGTCGTAAACGCGGACGAAGAAGGAGCCGTCCTCGTATTCCAACTGTATCTGCTTCTTTTCGAGAGCAACACCGTACTGGTCGCCGAGAAAGGGCAGGAGGACCTTGCCGCGCAGCTCTTCCTTGACCGGGTCCCAGTCGATGTCGAAAAAACCGCTCCACCGGGAGGCCGGCCCATTCTCCAGAAGGTCCATCCAATAGCGGTTCTCGCTGTCGATGCACATGTGATTGGGGACGATGTCGAGGATCTGTCCCATATCGTGGTCCCGCAGGGTCTTGACGAAGAGATCGTAGTCCTCCCGGTCGCCGATCTCCGGGTTTATCCTGGTGGGGTCCGTGATATCGTATCCGTGAAGGCTGCCGGGGCGGGCGGCAAGATAGGGAGACGCATAGATGTCGGTGATGCCAAGTTCTTTCAGATAGGGGACCACCTTCACCGCGTCGGTGAACCGAAAATGCCGGTTGAACTGGACCCGGTAGGTCGCGAGAGGTATCCGCAGGTTTCGAAAGACGGGTCTTTCCATGGCTAGCTCACCTCATCTCCCATCATTCTTCTCTCCTGTAAACGACGGCGTTGAGCGGGCCCAGCGAAAGGACTGCCCCGTGTTCCCCGGTCATGCGGTCCGGCGCTTTCTCGCCACTTCCGCCCCAGCGGGGCGAAAGGGTGTCGGCGATCACGGCCCACGAGCCTTCATGGAGCGGCGATTCAATGGATACGCCCTTCTCGCTGAAGTTGAAGAAGAGAGCGACATCGCTCCCTGAAAGGGGGACCATGACGGAAAGGGATCTCCTGTCGGGCCAGCATTTGACCAGGGGCCGGCCCTCTGTCATCCGCCAGGGCGTGAGCGAACGCCTGAGCGTTATCAGATGCCGGTAGAACCCATAAAGCGCGTGACGGGCCTTTTCGAGGCGAGACTCCCTGTGGACCCTTGACAGGAGGAATGTTTCCTCCCCTTGTGGATCCGGTATCTCTTTGCCGGACGGGAACCAGGCGAACTCGCGCGATCTGCCTGTCCTTACGGCCTCGATGAGCCTTTCGTCGCTGTGGCTCACGAAATACAGGAACGGGGTGGTCTCGCCGTACTCTTCGCCCATGAACAGAAGAGGGATGAAGGGTGACATGAGGACCGCCGTGGCGGCGACCTTAAGCCTGTCGTGACCCACCAGGGAGGCGAGGCGGTCCCCGCCGGGCCTGTTGCCCGCCTGGTCGTGGTTCTGTGAGAACACGACGAATTGTGCGGCCGGCCTGTGTTTCGACGGGCTTCCATGTCTCCTCCCACGGTATGAGGAGAACTCGCCCGTGTAGACGTACCCCTCGGCGAAGGACTTCGCCAGGTCCCCGATATCGCCGAAATCCTCGTAATAGCCCTGTTTCTCCCCCGTCAGAAGGGTGTGGAGAGCGTGGTGGAAATCGTCATTCCACTGGGCGTCAAGGCCGATGCCGCCACTCTCCCGGGGTGTTATGACCCTTATATCATTGAGGTCGCTCTCGGCGATGAGATAGGCGGGAGGATCGCCGGAGAGTGCCGAGGCCACGGTCCCGGAGAGTTCCTCAAGAAAGGTCCGGGCGCTGAAGTCGAATATTCCGTGAATGGCATCCAGTCTGAGGGCGTCTATGTGGTAGTCGACGAACCAGTCGAGGGCGTTCCTGATGAAATACGTGCGCACCTCATCGCTGAAGGGACCGTCAAAATTGAGGGCATCGCCCCACGGGGTCCGATAGCGGTCCGTAAAATAGGGTCCGAAGTTTGCCAGGTAATTGCCTTCGGGACCGATATGGTTGTAGACGACATCGAGAATGACGGCCAGGTCCTGTTCGTGACAGGCGTTCACCAGGGTCTTGAGCCCACGGGGCCCTCCGTACGTATTGTGGGGGGCGAAGGGGTAAGTGCCGTCGTATCCCCAGTTCCGGCTGCCAGGGAACTGGCTGACGGGCATGAGCTCGATGGCGTTGACACCGAGGTCCCTGAAATAGTCGAGACAGGGAACGATGGCCTCGAAGGTCCCCTCTTCCGTAAAGGTACCCACGTGGAGCTCGTATATGATGTATTCTTCCAGACCGCGGCCCTGCCATCCACCGTCGCTCCATCGAAACGAAGCATGGTCGACGATCTGCGAAGGACCGTGGACCCCCTCCGGTTGCGACCGGGATGCGGGATCGGGAAACGCAGGACCGCCGTCGATGACAAACCGGTAAAGATCACCGCAGCCGGCTCCGCGCACCTTTCCTTCGAAATAATCTCCCCCGGCGGGCGCGAGGGGTTCCCGTCTCACGCCGGGGCCCTCGATCATGTCCACCGACACCGTTCGCGCAAGGGGTGCCCACACCCGGAAGGATGTCGATCCGTCCGCGGACGGCATGGCTCCGAGACGCGCCGGGGCGCATGTCCTGTTGAGTGTTCTCATCTTTCACCAGTATAGCAGAGGACCGTGACGTGCGGCCCGCGGTCTGCCTTCTACAACTCCACGAGGCTTTTCTTCTTCGTGAGGAGCGTGTACCACACCGCCAGGTAGTCCCGCACCTGTCTCGTTATGAGGAAATTCTGACGGACGAACTCGCGGGCCCGCTCACCCATACCGGCGGCCATCTCCGTATTGTTGAGAAGCTGACGCATCCTGAAGGCGCATCCCTCGATGGAGTGGACGAGGAAGCCCGTCACACCGTGGACTATCTGGAGGGGTATGCCCCCCGCCGCGCCTCCGATGACGGGTTTGCCTTTCCACATGCCTTCCGCGACCGTGAGGCCGAAACCCTCCTTGAGCGATTTCTGCAGGATGACGCTGGCCATGGTTTGCAGGGCGTTGATGTCCTTATCGCTGAAGGGGGGAAGGAGGAGGATGTGGATGTCGGGATCGTCTGAGGCGAACTGCCGGACCTCTTCCAGTACCTCGGCGCCTTCGGGGTCATCCGTCGCGGGGCTGCCGGCCAGCACCAGGACACAGTCGTTATATTTCTTGACCATGCGGTAGGCCATGATAACACCGGTTGGGTCCTTGAACCTGTCGAAGCGGGATACCTGCAGGATGACAGGCCGGTCCCGGGGGATGCCGAGCCTCTGCGCCGTATCGTTGATCTCTTCATCGCTGAGTTGCCTGTTCTTCTCGGACAGGGGATCGATCGACGGAGGTATGATGAACTCGTTGATGCCGAGGGCGCCCGCGAAACGGGCGACTGAATAGATCGCCGCATCGAACCTCGTGGCGTAACTCCCTATCCTGTTGAACACATCCCTCTGGGGATTGGAGACATCTATGTGGCATCGCCAGATCCAGACGCCTTCCTTCCGGAAGGTGACAAGGGGAATAGGCTGAGGGTCGTGTATCAGAACCGCGTCGGCATCGAGGTCCATACCGGCGGCGTTCTTTTCGTTGATCTCGAGATGGTGTTCCCACATCCGGTCATCGATGAATTCCGTGTATCCCTGAAGGGCGTTGTGCACCTTCTTCGTCGTGTCGAAGAATCTTTCGTCGCCCGTTATGATTTCCCAGCGGGCGTTGATCCCGAGACTTGACATGATGGGGATCATTCTCTGGAGGATCTCCGCTACCCCTCCTCCCTCACGGGTGGAGTTGACATGGAGAAAGGTCTTTCCCGCGAGATTGTCCGCCAGCTTCCGAAGAAGCAGGAGATCGCCCCTTGGCGCGATACCGGTGTAGGATTCTATCACGGATGCACCTCCACCTTTTCCATGTCCCGGCTCACTTCTTCCATGATGATATCGGAGATATGCGTTCGTATCTCCTCCGTGCTGTGCATGAAGGGGTCGATGGCCCGGATCCTTTCCGCCAGTTCCCTCTTGCCGAGGGCCTCATCGACCCAGCGGGAGAAGTCGTCCGTACCGCCGGGGATGCGCATACGTGCCTCGTAAAAATGGTAGTAGATACAGCCGCTGTCCACGAATCTCATGGCAAGAAAGAACTCCGCCAGGTTCTTCGCGTAGACCCCGACAGGAAAGACGAAGGTGACCGTCTCGTTGAAGAAGAACTCGTCTCCCGGAAGGGCGTAGCGCGGTTCCGGGAACCTTTCGAGGTAGGAATCGATCACCCCGGTGAGGGACCCGCGAAGGTCCGCGATGGACTCGAAGGAATAGGGGTCGATGTTCGACAGCTGCTCGGCCAGCGCCCTCTCCTCCAGGCTTTCTCCGGCCCATTGCGCGAAGTCGTTCGTGTACTCCAGGATGTGCTCCTTCAGGAAATACTGGTAGGTGTGATGGAATATGGAATCATCGCTAACCCTGGCGATTATCTCCCGCAATTCCTTCAGGTCTCCCGCTTTTTCCCCCGTCGACCTTATGATGCTCACGCACTGCCTGAAGTCGAAAGGACGTTCCAGTTCTTCGTGTTCTGCCATAGGCTTTACCTCACCTGTGCGGACGGTCCTTCAAAACCGTCCCGGAGACCCGGGATCATGACCCTGTCGTGCCCGGAGACCCGGGAATCGTTCCCGGTTCTTTCCCGGTCACCGTCTTCCGTTTCTTTGTCCTGCGCAGGAGGAAGGATGCCAGGACACCAACAATCAGGCCGCATATGACCGAGAGAAAGACCACGATGGCCAGCGATGCCTGAAAGGTCCAGGCGAAGAAGGAGAGGGAGACGGGCTGTGAGTTCTGGCTGGAGAAAACGGCCACAACGATGACAATGCAGGCGATCAGTATGAGAAAGCGCATCTTTCCTCCCGCCGGCCTTCATAAGGGCCGGCCGCGTGTTCTTCGCTACCTGTTATCCTCATCTACCGACTCCCGTATCCTGTCGAGTATGTCGGGCAACGCCGCCGTCACCCTGTCCCAGCTCGAGATGAGCGGAACGCCTAAGGGGTCTTTCGTGATCACCTCAGCGGCCGTCTTGATGCCCTTGGTGAAGGTCTCTACCGAGAGGCTCTCTTCGTGACGGTCGAAACGCAGGCCGTTGATGGAGGCGTCATCCTCGTACCGCTTCAGGTGGTCCTGCGCGGTACGGGCGTATGTGGCGAAGAGGGTTTTGAAGAAGCCGTCGGAAAAGACTATCCCCTCCGAGGCGAGTGTCCGAAATATGGACTTGCAGATGTCCACACACATCTTGTTGAGGCCTTTCGAGGCATCTTCGGGGGAAAGCTCCTGGTGCTTGTGTTCGTAGTTCTCGGCGATATCGACCTGGCAGACGCGGTTAATGGAGGTGTTCTTGTAGACCTCGGCCAGCGTTCCCACCTCAAGGCCCCAGTCGCCGGGGATCTTGTTGATGCGGGCGAGGTTCACATCCATGGAGAACTCGCCGGCCAGGATATAGCGGAAACTGTCGAAGAAGACAAGGAGGGGGTGAAATCCGATGATCTTGACAAGGGCCCGTATGAGGGGTGTCACGAGGAGCCGGGTAACCCTGCCGTGCATCTTGTCCGTGACCCTGGTGTAAAAGCCCTTGCAGAAATCATAATCGAGGCTGGGGTTCGTGACCGGGTAGCAGAGCCTCGCGAGCATGTCGCGCGAATAGGTGAGGATGTCGCAATCGTGGAGGGCGATGGCGTTGAATTCCCTCCGCGCCAGAACGTACCCGTAGGCCATCCACACGGAACGGCCCTTGCCCTCGAGGCCGGTGGGGAGGTCTTCCCCCTCGATCGCCCGGTACAGTTTCTTCATTCTCCTGCCGTTGTTCCATATGACGCACACTTTCTGGGGGAGGGCGGAGAAGAAACGCCGGGCGTTCTGGAACTCGCTCTCCGATGCGGGACCCAGGGTCACGACGATTTCCTTGACATACCGCACCTGTTTCAGTTCTTCAACGATCCGGGAAAGAGCTGCGCCGGCGAGTTCACTGTAGAGCGAGGGGAGGACGAGCGCGATCGGCCTGTCCTGCGCGTATCGCGTGAGCCGTGATTCTATCTCCTCCAGATTGTCCTTTCCGAGTCTGTGCAGTGTGGGGACTACGCCTGTCTGGTAAAAATCAGCCATGCTCACCTCCTGGAATGTAGTCTAGCACTCTATCCGAGAAGCAGACTAAAATCTGTCAACTATTTTACACTATTTTGAAACTACCTTATGGTAGCATATCATAATTATGATATCACGTTACAAAGAAAGACTGCAGGTTTCCGTGTGCCGGACGCCCTCAGGCTGCGATGCCGGAAAAATGGTGAACCGGTGAAAAGGATAGTGGTTTTCACGGACCTTGACGGAACCCTCCTCCACGCGCGGACCTATTCCTTCGACGCGGCCCTGCCCGCGCTCGAAATGCTCAGGGTGCGGAATATCCCCGTGGTGATCTGTTCCAGCAAGACGCGGGCCGAGATAGGGCACTACCGCGCAAAGCTGGACAATGGCGACCCTTTCATCTCCGAGAACGGAGGCGCGGTCTTTGTGCCCCGCGGGTATTTCCGGGCGGACATGGTATCCCCGGTCACGCCCGAACAGGACAATGAGGGGCCGTACCTCGTCCTTCGCCTCGGCGCGAGGTACCGGGACCTGCGCAGGGCCCTCGGGGAGCTCCGCGAGGAAGGATTCGACGTCCGCGGTTTCGGGGACATGACCGCCGAAGAGGTCGCCGCCGCAACGGGTTTGCCCCTTGACGAGGCGGTCATGGCGGGAAAGCGGGAATTCGACGAGCCTTTTCTCCTTGGCGGTGGACCGGTGACGGCGGAAAAACTGACAGCCTCCATAGAAAGGAAGGGCTTCAGGGTCACGCGGGGATCCTTCTATCATATCCTGGGTGAAAGCGACAAGGGAAAGGCTGTTTCCATCCTCACCGGGATGTTCCGCGGAGAATATGGTGAGGTCATGACGATGGCCCTGGGGGACAGCCCCAACGACCTGCCGATGCTCCGGTCTGTCGACCATCCGGTCATTGTCGAAAGACACGGCGGCGGCTACGACAACGTCCTCGCGGCGGAGGGTTTCGAACGGGCCAGAGGAGAAGGACCGGAGGGATGGAACCAGGCGGTGATGAGGCTTCTGGAAGAGGTTGACCGATAAGCAGATCGAGAGAAGGAATGACCCGCATCTGTCCGGAATAGGCCCGCGGCAACGGTCATGCTGACCCTCCGGAGCGATCCAGGGAAACAAAAATGACCAATGACCAAATCCCAATGACCGATGAAAAAGATAATGACCAATTCACCAATAACCAATTGAACAAAGGTCAGGGCAGAACGGACCGCCTGTGTCATTGTGGCTATTGGTCATTCTTTGGTGAATGGAGGTTTGGTTATTCTTCTCTCCCTATTTCAAAAAGACCATCACTATCTGGGGAAAAGCGAGGATGAGGGCGAGGGTGAAGAGATTGCAGGCGATGAAGGGAATGGCCGCGCTGTAAATGTCCATCATGCTGACATCGTCCGAAGTTATCCCTTTCATCACGAAAAGCAGAAGACCGAAGGGCGGAGAGGTGAAACCGATATCGAGGGCGATGAGCATCATGATCCCGAACCAGAGGGGATCGATGTTCGCCTGGTAGACGATGGGTATGAAGAGTGGGACCGTTACCATCATCATCGCTATCTGGTCCATGAAACAGCCGAGGAGGAGCAGCATGGACAGCATGATCGTGATGAGAAGGGCGTCGGGCAGGTTGAGGGAGACGACGGCGGAGATGAGGCCCGCTCCGGCACCGCTGAAAGAGATGATCTGGCTGTACCCCACGGAACCGGCTATTATGAGGAAGATCATGGAGCTTGTTCTCAGTGTCGCTGCCAGGGTTTCAGAGAGTATGGAGAAGGTCAGCTTCCTGTATGCAACGGAAAGCGTCAGGGCCCCCACGCAACCCAGGGAGGCGGCCTCGGTGGGCGTGGCGATCCCCATGTATATGGGGCCCAGAACGAGGGCGATGACGCTCGTCAGGGGCATGACGTACAGGAGGATTTCCTTCACGATGCTCACGGGGTCCGATCTTGGGACCTCGTAATCCGGCGCTATGGAAGGTTGGAGAAATGTCCTGCCTATGATATAGGCCGCGTAGAGAAATGCCATGATGAGTCCCGGGAATATGCCCCCTATCAGTATTCCCGATATGGATATCTGGGCCACGGAACCGAGCACGACGGCAAGCGCGCTTGGCGGGATCATCATGGCAAGCCCCCCCGTTCCGATTATGGGGCCGATCATGAGCGGCTTGCCATAGCCCCTCTGGCGCATCTCCGGCATGAGTGACGAGCCCAGAAGGGCCGTGTTGCTGATGGCGGAACCCGTGAGACCGGAGAAGAACGTGGAAGCGGCGACGGCCAGTATGCCGAGTCTGCCGGGGATCCTGCCGAAAAATTTGTCAAATGTATTGAGAACGTCGCGCGCGATGCCGCACCTGAAAAGCACCTCTCCCATGAAGATAAAAAGGGGTATGGGGGTAAGGGTGAAGTTGGCGAGGGAACTGTACATGTTAAGGATGAGTTGCTTGACGCCCTCCGTCCCCCCCATGAAGAAACAGGCACCGGCGATATTGATGAGAAAGAAGGCGAAGGCGACGGGGAGACCCGTCAGCAGAAGGCCGATGAAGCCGCCGAAGAGAATGAGGAGTATGGCCCACCATTCCACGTCAGTCTTTGCCTCGCAGGTCGTGGACGAGCCCGACGAAGGATTCGACCGCGACAAGGAACATGCCGACGGATATGGGTGCAATGACGATCCACTTCGGCACTTCCAGCGACTTGATCACGGGCGTCCCGAGAAGGAACTGTTCCCATGCGACGATTGCCGCGAAGAGGGACAACGTTGCCGCCACAAGGGTGCCAAGTATGTCCGTCGCGACCCTGAGGGCCCTCCTGCTCCGGGGGCCGAGTCGGCCCACCACGATATCCAGATTGACGTGCCCCTTTTTTCTCAGGACCCAGGCGGCGCTGAGAAAAGCGAAGTAGATCTGCAGGTATTCCGAGATTTCTACGGTCCACCGCAGGGGCCGGTGCAGGAAATACCTGGCTATGACCTCGCAGGATATAGAAAGGGCAATGAACGCGATGCAGGCGGCTGAGAATACGGCCGTGGCATTGAGGGTCCCGGAAAGGAAACGCCTCATATCACCGCCCCATCAGCTTTTTGAGATGTCCCCCGATGACGGGACTCTTTGCGATGACCTTTTCCCAGCCTGCCCGGTAGGCCGTGTCGAGGTAGAGTTCTCTTTCCCCGTCCTTGAGCTCGATTACCTGTATCCCCCGGGAAAGCAGAAGCTGCCTTTCCTGGCGGGCCAGTTTCCTGGAAAGGTCACAGGATTCCCGCTCCGCTTTCTCGACGGCTCCGGCGATGAGCTTCTTTTCGCTGGCGGAAAGACCATTCCATGTCTTCCCGTTCATGAGCACGCAGACGTCGGTCTGGTAAAAGCCGGGGTCGATAACATAGCGGACCACCTCTTCCCACCCCATCTCGTGAACACCGATGGACGGCCAGCCGAAACCGTCCACAATGGCCCTTTCGAGAGCGACGTAAACCTCCCCGGGGGCCGTCGTTACCCCAACCCCGCCAAGGGCCCTGACGAAGGGCTCATAGATCGGGGTTACCCTGATCTTGAGACCTCTGAGGTCGGGTCCTTTCAAAGGTTTCCTCAGGTAGAGATGATACCTGATCCCCCCCGTTATCTTCCCGAGATAGATGACGTCGAGACGTTTTTCCATCAGTTCCCTGTAGAACGCGAAGATCCCTCTTTTTCGTTCTTCCATGGGAGAATGGGGAGAAAGCTTCATGGCATCGGCTTCGGGCATCTGGGCCACGAAATAGGCCGCGGGTAGAAGGGTGATGTCCACAACGCCCTTCTTTATCGCCTCGATCTGTTCAAAGGGCGGGATCGCCTCAGGCCCCCCCACGAACTGAAAACGGGTCTCTCCCCTGCTGTCGCGATGTACCGCGTCGGTGAAGAGCTGGAACTGTCTGACCCACACCGTGTTCGTCGCTGCAAAGGTGACGGTTTTCAGGCGTGTACAGTGCGCCGGCACGGGAGGAAGGAGACAGGCGGCCGTCAGGGCAAGCGAGCATAGCACACCCCGAAATATGAGAGGCACCCTGTTCATTTCGACCGAACAAAGGACTCGAGCCTGGCGCGATCGATGATCGTGTACTTCAGGCGTCCTTTCGTGATGAGTTTCAGTCTGTCCAGGTAATTGAGGACATTCGTTACCGTTACCCTTGAGAGCCCCGTGATGTTGGCGAGGTCTTCGTGGGTGATCCGCTTCTTTATCAGGATGCCGTTGGCCGTGGGCTCGCCGACCTCGTGCATGAGCTTCAGGAGAATGCTGGCCACCCGCTTCTGAGCGTCGAGAAATGAAAGGCCCTCCACCTGCAGACCGAGAAGCCTGAGCTTCCTGATGATGGAGGTGATGATAAGGAGCGAGACCTCGGGGTGTACCCTGAGAAGGGCTTCGGTCTCTTCGATATCGAAGGCGTAGATGCTCGATTCCTCCATGGCCGTGGCCGTGGCGAAATAGGGGTAACGGTCGAAGGCGGCACTTTCCCCGAAGAAGGTGTTGTCCTCCTGTATCGCGAGTATCTTCTCCGAACCATTCTCCTTGAAGATGCTGACCCTTACCTTGCCCTCCCTGACGAAGTAGAAGTTCGTGCTCTCCTCACCCTGCAGGTATATGATCTGCCCGGGGTTGTAGTGTTTGAGGCGCCCGATGGCGAGGAGGGTATCCAGTTCATCCGTGAACTTGCCGACATTGTCGGTGACATACGGTGAATCGGAAAAATAGGGCAGGGATGCTTCGTCTTGGGCTTTCCTTGTCTTCATCCCATAAAAACTAGCACGAATGTAGCCCATTTTACAGAAAAATGACAGGAGACATCATATCATACACCTGTCGAACAAGTGGAAAAGGCCCGCTGAAAGGGGCCGGGGCGACAGGGGGGGAGGAAAGCCCTTCGACTGTGAATGAAGATGCAGGGTAGCTGGCTTGCCTGCTGGATGCCGGGGGAGATTATCCGGGTCTCCTCCGGTTTTTTTGCGTTGTGCCCTGGGGATACCCCCCACCTTTTCCGTCTTGACATCGGGGAGGGGTTTGTATTATAAGAAACAACACGCGCGGGAATAACTCAGCGGTAGAGTGCAACCTTGCCAAGGTTGAAGTCGCGGGTTCAAATCCCGTTTCCCGCTCCAAAAAACCGAAGCGGGTGAAGACGCCCGCTCCAAAAAACCGAAGCGGGTGAAGACGCCCGCTCCAAAAAACCGCATACGCCTCACGAGTTGCCGACGCGGCTCGCCTGGTCCTTGAGTTCAATGGCGGCATAGCCAAGTGGTAAGGCGACGGTCTGCAAAACCGTTATTCTCCGGTTCAAATCCGGATGCCGCCTCCAAAAAAACCGGCTTGAACCGCTTGAATGGCTTAAGCCGCTTGAACGCTGGAAAAAGAATGACCCCTGTGTGACCGAGCACCACAGGGGTCTTTTTTTGTCTCTAAACGCTCAACAGCTGAACTCATTTTCGACGTCATTCCGGCCTTCGCCGGAATGACGAACGAGCACGAACCACCTTCAGAAATGACCTTGTCAACAGGCTGTCAAGCGGCTCAGGCGGTTCAAGCCATTCAAGCCGGTTTTAATCCAGCATGAAATCCCATGCCGTATCGTTGATCCAGATGCTGTAGTATCCCCTGCCGAGCAGTCCCTTCGGTTTGATGATGTACATGTCCTTGCCCTGGGGCCTGACGTCGATCTCGATGTCCTTGCCGAAGGCGAAACGCGGTTTGCCGAGCGCCGACGGTTGATAGAACCCCATGGGGTTCACGGTGAGCACGCTCATCTCGTACTTGCCATAGAGGACGAAATACTGGAAATCCTTGAGGAAGAAATGGGCGGGATTGTTGGACTCCACGAAAATGACCCCATTCTCATCGAAGACGATGTTGGGCAAGAGCCTGACGAGCCCTTTGCTTGTCTTGATGTATGCCCCGTACTCCTTGGGTGTCGAGACCTTTTCATTCTTCGCGAAGGCCCCCGTTGCCAGGGCCCCGAAGAGGACGAGACACAGTGTTATCGCGCACATCGTTCTCAGTCTTGTCATTGTTTTCTCCATCTATCGTTCTTCCGGCGATCGCCGTGCCTTCTCAAGCCACCGTGACCTGGACCCTCCGCTCCCGCGGTCCATCGAATTCCATGAGAAAGATCCCCTGCCACGTCCCCAGGGCGGGCATCTCCCCGGAAAGCGGAATGCTCACCGATGCCCCAACGAGAACGGCCTTGATGTGGGCATCGGAGTTTCCTTCCCTGTGCCGGTAGGGATGCGCGGCGGGTGCCATCCTGTCCAGTGCCTCGATAACGTCGCGCATGACATCGGGATCGGCATCCTCATTTATCGTAACGGCGCACGTTGTGTGGGGAGTATAGACGTGAAGGACCCTTCCGGTTTTTCCCCTGGCCGCGTTCACGACCTGGTCGGTTATGTTCAGGGCCTCGATCCTCTTCGATGTTCTGACATGGAATTCCGTCATGGATCGCCCTGTTTCCCCTGTTTCTTTCTGTAGTCTTCGATGGCGGCCCTGAGGGCCTCTTCCGCCATGACCGAACAGTGCAGCTTGGCCTCGGGAAGCCCGCCAAGCTCCCGCGCGACGATCTCGTTCGTGATCGCGAGCGCCTCATCGATCGTCTTTCCCTTGATGAGCTCCGTCGTCATGCTGCTCGACGCGATCGCGGCCGCGCAGCCGAAGGTCTTGAACTTGACATCGACAATGCGGTCGTTCTCTATCTTGAGAAAGATCTTCGTCACGTCACCGCATGTGGGGTTGCCCACCTGCGCCATGCCGTCGGCCCTCTCTATCTCGCCCATGTTCCTGGGATGCTCGAAATGGTCCATCACTGTATCGCTGTACGGACCCTGGGTCATCGTTACCTCCTGTTGTTCCCCGTGACGGCGGGACGGATCGTATAGGTGAAATATAGCATAAACGGTCGACCTTTTGTAATATCATTTTGCTTGACGGTTTCGAGACGAATTTGTTAGAAACTAGCATTAAAATTAAGGAGATTGATGATGCTTAAACGGTACTTGCTCGCTCCGGGCCCGACGCAGATCCCCCCGGAGGTGCTCCTGAAGATGGCGGAGCCGATGGTCCACCACCGAAACCCCATGTTCGAAGTGGTGGTGGATGAGGTCAGGGAGAACCTGAGGCACCTCTTCGGCACCAGGAACGAGGTGCTCATCTTCTGTTCATCGGGTACGGGTGCGATGGAAGGCGCCGTGACGAATATGCTTTCGCCGGGAGACAAGGCCGTTGTGGTCCGCAGCGGCAAGTTTGGGGAACGCTGGACGGAGATCTGCGGCGCTTACGGCGTGGAATGCGTGAACATCGATCTCCCCTGGGGGGACGTCCTCGAGCCGGGAGCAGTGGAAAAGGCCCTCAAGGAGAACCCCGATGCGAAGGCGGTCTACATGCAGGCCACGGAGACATCCACGGGGACCATGTTTCCCGTCAGGGAGGTTGCCGCGATCGTCAGGAAGTGCCCGGGCACGCTCATGGTCGTCGACGGGATAACCGGTGTGGGGGTTTTCCCCCTGCCCATGGATGAGTGGGGTATCGACGTCCTGATCGGCGGTTCCCAGAAGGCCCTTATGCTCCCGCCTGGACTGGCCTTCGCCGGGGTCAGCGACAAGGCCTGGGAGTTCAACAAGACCTCCCGGATGCCGAGGTTCTACTTTAACTGGGCGAAGGAACGGGACAACCTGAAAAAGAACCAGACAAACTTCACTCCCGCCATCTCACTGATCGTGGGTCTGAGAGAGTCCTTGAGGATCCTCACGGAAGAAGGCCTGGAGAATGTGTACCGCAGGAGCGAAATGCTCGCCAGGGCGACCCGGGAAGGAGCTCGCGCGATCGGTCTCGAGATATTCTCGAAGAATCCCTCTCCGGCGGTGACCGCCATCTGCGCACCGGAAGGCATCGACGGCCAGGCGATATACAAGACCCTCTGGAAGAAGTACGGTGTCACCGGCGCCGGCGGACAGGACCGGTTGAAGGGGCGGATATTCCGCCTGGCGACCCTTGGCTACGCCGACAAGTACGATGTCATAACGGCCGTCGCGGCCATCGAGTTCGCACTCAGGGACCTTGGCTACGCCTTCACAGTGGGGAAGGGTGTTGCCGCCGCGACGGACTGTCTCAAAGACCTCTAGCAGATGAAGGTTGCATCACTGTCCCCCGGAACAGGCGGGTCTCCTGATCCATGATGCGCGCGGCGATATTCGATTTCGACGGCACGCTGACCCCTCTTACCCTTGATTTTTCCCTTCTCAGGGCGAAGGTGGAGGAGACGGCCAGGGAGTACGTCGATGAGTCCGTCCTTGCTTCTCAGGCGGACCAGTACATCCTCGAGATGATCCATGCCGTCGCGGACGCCCTCGCCGAAGAAGGTCCCCGGTTCCGGCAGAGAGCCTTTCAGGAACTGCGTCTTCTCGAAGTGGAGGCCGCACGGGGCAAGTCTCTTTATCCATACGCAAAAGGCACACTTCTTCGATTGAGGTCGAAAGGGGTGAAGGTCGGAATAATCACACGGACCTGCATCGAGGTGATCGAGACCGTGTTCCCCGATCTCGCCGGCCATGTCGACACGGTTGTGACCCGCGATGACACGCGCTACGTGAAACCCAACCCCGAGCACGTGCGCCTGGCCCTCGAGGTCCTTCAGATCCCGCCCGGGGAGGCCGTCCTTGTTGGCGACCATCCGACGGACATAGAAGCGGGCAGGGCCTTCGGGACCCTTACGGCGGGGGTGCTCACCGGCAGGACATCCCGCGCGCAGTTCGTTAATGCCGGGGCCGACCACATCTTCGATGATATACGGGGAGTGGTGGGGTTGCTGGAGGGTGACCGATAGGACCCGTCATGCCCCATGGGCGCCGGGCGAATTATTCATGGAAATTGCCCATCGCGGATGGTATATTTGACGATCAATTCCGCTTGGAGGAACCGTGAGAAAGAAACATTTTTTTCCGTGTATGGCAATGATCGGGATCGGCCTTTCCCTGCTTTTCGTGACGGCCGGCCTGTGTGCCGAAGCTTACGAAGAGGCATTCAAGAAGGCCTATCCGCAGATACCCTTCGATTCCATGCGCCCGACACCCGTCAAGGGTCTCTATGAGGTTTCAAAGGGCGGGGACATCATCTATTTCTTCGAGGAAAAGGGACTCCTCTTCGTCGGCGAGATCATCGACGGGAGGGGCAGGAACCTGACGGAAGACAGGAAGTCGGAGATGCTCGTGGCCAACGTCAGGAAGATCCCCCTCGACAAGGCGATAAGGATAGGAAACGGGAAGCAGACGGTCATAGAGTTCACCGATCCCGATTGCCCTTACTGCCGCCGTGCAGCGTCATACCTTGAATCCAGAAAGGACCTGACGCGGTACGTTTTCTTCTTCCCCTTGCCTTCCCACAGGGATGCCGAGAACAAGATCAGGTACGTCTTCTGCTCCTCCGACAGGGCAAAGGCCTACGAGGAGGCGATGAAAGGCAGGCTGGACACGCAGAAGTACACGGTGTGCAAGAAGCAGGAGGCAACGGACCTGCTCAATGCCCACAAGCAGATAGGGGGCCAGATCGGGGTGAACGGCACCCCGATGTTCATCATCAACGGCAAGGACCTCGTGATCGGCGCGAATTTCCCCGCGATTGAGGCCGCGCTCAAGGTGGACGACGAGAAGGCGAGACCATCGGACAAGCAGAAGGACGCTACGCAGCAGAAAGGGGATACACCGGACAAGAAGGCAGGCGAACCTGAAAAGAAGACACCCGACGGCACGTGAGCTTTTTGGGATGGAGGGAAGGCAGGACAGGACATGCTCTACGAATACGACGGACGAAGGCCGACGGTCGGCAAGGACAGCTATGTGAGCGACATCGCCCATGTGATAGGCGATGTTATGATAGGTGACAACTGCTACATAGGCCATGGGGCCATTCTCCGGGGTGACTATGGCTCCATCGTGGTGGGAAGCGGAACGGCAGTGGAAGAGGGGGTCGTGGTCCACGCGCCCCCCGGCAGGTACTGCCGCATCGGAGAGAGGGTGACCATCGGCCACGGAGCCGTCATACACGCCGCGAAGATAGGTGATTCGGCCGTTATCGGCATGGGAGCGGTCGTCAGCATAGAGAGCGAGATCGGCGAGGGCACCATCGTTGCCGAGGGGACCGTCATCAGGATGCGGCAGATGGTGGCGGCGGGCGTCGTCGTCGGCGGGAACCCCATGCGCGTGATCAGGAAGATCGCCCCGAAAGACATGGAATTCTGGGACAGGGGAAAGCAGCTCTATATCGACCTAGCAAAGAAATATCTCGAAAAAGGGATGAGACCGCTGCGGGACCAGCCGGGCGGGGCGTGACGATGGACAGGGTGATCATCGAGTACCTCCCCGAAGATAAGGAACTCACCGGAGCGAAGCGCTGGGTCGACGAGAAGGGCGAGTTCGTGCAGATATCCTGGCGGGAAGACATCGGTCACCTGGCTTTTTTCGAGCTGCGCAGGGGACAGTTTCGCGGCGGCCATTATCACGAGCGCAAAGAAGAGGTCTTTTATGTCGTTCGGGGTACTATCAAGGCCGTCTTTGCCGACCTTGACGGCGGCGGGAAAGAGACCTGCCTCCTTGAAAAGGGCATGAAGGTCCGTGTCGGGACCCGTGTCGGCCACCGGTTCGAAGGTATCGAGGATTCCCTTGTCGTCGAGTACAGCCCCCAATACTATGATGGCACCGATGCCTCGAGGATAGACCTGGGAGGGTGATCATGGCGGAGATAAAGAGCGCCATTGAATTGGCCATGGAGAAGACGAAGGACCTTGTCATGGACGACAGGGAAAAGCGGTCTCTCGCCCTCAAAGAACTTGCCGCCGGGATGATGACGATCTACCGGCGTTACCGTGAGGGCCTTTCCGGTGATGACGAGACAAAAGCCCAGCTTGACGCGCTTGAATGTGACAGCATCCAGAAGCGAAAGATGGCCCTCGACATCCTTACCGATGAGTTTGAAGCCGGGGACGATGTTGCCGGCATGGCTCCCCTGTTCTCGTTCATCTGTTTCATGGTCGACGAGAAGGCCCGCAGAGACTTGCTGGCCATTCAACGGGAGTGCCTCGGGGAACTCGAAAGGATACGCAGTTCCATCGGTTCCCGCATAACCGAAGACCTTGCCGCATCAGGTATCCGGGGAAACAGCGTGGAGCCCAATGTCGAGGCGTGGCCGATATGGAAGGAGGCGTCCGCGGATATCCGACGGGCTTTGAGGCGGCAGATAGAAAAATGGAAGGAAGGGCTTTTGTAAGGCAAAAGAAGGGGCACACGGAAAGAAGCCCGTATGCCCGTATCCCCTCCAGCGGCTCACCCCGTTACCCTGTTACCCCCTCGAAGCCGCCTTTCAGGCTTTCGTTTTGAACTGGGCCGCAGCGTTTCCGAGCAGTTGTGTTATCTCGACGAGTTTGTTCACCTCGAACATCACCTGACCAGATACCGCCTCGATCTCCTTGGCGATGCCGGACGTGGAGGTGATATTCCTCGCTATCTCCTCGGAGCTTGCCGACTGCTGCTCGACGGCGGTGGCGATCTGCAGGATCTGGTCACGCACCTGCTCGGATGAAGAGACGATGTTGCCCAGCGACTCTTCGACCTCCCGCATGAACCGCGTCACCCTCTCGACCTCGGCCGATGTGATCTCCATCGACCTCGTCGTTTCCTCCGATTCCTTTTGTACCGTGGTCAGATGGTTCGTGATCTCCTTTGTCGCGTTCATCGTTTTTTCGGCAAGCTTTTTCACCTCGTCGGCGACGACGGCAAAACCCCGTCCGTGCTCTCCCGCGCGCGCCGCCTCTATGGCGGCGTTGAGCGCCAGGAGGTTCGTCTGGTCGGCTATGTCGTCTATGATGGTTATGATCTTTGCCACCTCGCTGACGCGCTGGTTGAGCTTCTGGATGGTGTTTGCCAGCTCGGTGGAAGAATGCTGGACCTTGTTGACCTCGGCGACGGCTTCCTGAGTGACCTTCTTCCCCGTTATTGCGGCTTCCATCGCGTTCGTCGAGGCGTCCTTGACGCCGCTGGCATTGTTTGCGACATCAACGATGGTCTGGCTCATTTCCTCGGCCGAGACCGATATCTGGTTCGCCTGGTCGGCCTGTGTCCGCGTTCCCTCCGATGTTTTGTCCGCGAGGCTCTTTATGGTTTCCACCGACGTGTCGAGGTTGTCGACGGAGGACTTGATGCTTCCGATCATCGTGTTGAAGGAGCTTATCATGTTCTCCATCGATTGCAGGAGCTGTCCCGTTTCGTCCGAACCATCGGTGCTGACGTCGATGCTGAGATCGCCTTCCGACAGTGACTTGCTGGCGTCAACCGCCTTGTTGAGGTTCCTGCGTATGCTGCTGGCGATAAGATAGCTCAGCCCGAACACAAGAAGGGCGAGGATAATGGTGGTGCCGATGATGATCCAGCGGAATTTCGTGATCTCCCGATTCACGTCGTCGAGATACATGCCCGAACCTATCACCCATCCCCAGGGTTCGAAATACTTTATGTAGGATTGCTTCGTGGAAAAGGACGTCGCCCCCGCCTTCTTCCAGTTATACTCATAAAAGCCCGCCTGCTTCTGCTTTGCCACGGCGGTCATCTCGACGAAGATCTTCTTTTTTGTCCTGGGGTCCTCAAAACCCGACACGTCCTGCCCTTCCAGGTCTATCATGACGGGGTTCACGATCATCTTCGGCTGTGTGTCATTTATCCAGAAGTAATTCTCGCCTCGATAGCGAAGCTGCTGGATCGACTTTATGGCCGCCATCTGCGCCATGCCGAGCTCAATATCGTTGATCTTTACTCTCTTGTCATAATCGTTGAGCATGCTGTACGCCACGTCGACGACATCCTTGACCGCGTTCTGCTTCTCCTTCAGCATGATCCGCTCCATTTGAGGAAGAAGGTAGAGGATGTTCCAGAGGATGATGACGACGATGGCGACGGCGGAAATGCCCATGATCTTGTAGAAAATGCCAAGGTTCCTCAGTTTTGCGATTTTCACGTGAACGCACCTCCCGGTTCTTTTCTTATCGCACGTGTGCCAAGGCCTTCTGATCGACGCAAGATGTGGATTATGCCTTTAATGATATTATCGGTTGCCCGTCAGTAAACTTTACAAGAATTTTCAGGGGCTCGCAAGGTGTTTCCTGTCCCTGCCGAAGAAGGGTCCTTGACAGGGGACGAAAAAAGCGAATATGTATTATCGAACACAGAGGGCCGGAAAGCCCGGCCGGAAAGCCAAAAGATGAGGAGCGCGCCAATGAATACCGTGAAGATCATGCCCTGTCTCGACATGAAGAACGGCCGGGTCGTGAAGGGTGTCCACTTTGTTGACCTCAAGGATGCCGGGGACCCTGTCGAGAACGCGGCGTATTACCAGAAGGAGGGTGCCGACGAGCTCGCGATGCTCGACATCGCGGCCACCGTCGAGAACCGCAAGACCCGGCTCGAATGGGTGAGGGAGGTGTCGTCTGTGATCACCATTCCCCTCACTGTGGGCGGCGGGATCAATACAACGCAGGACATCGAACTCGTGCTTGCTGCCGGGGCTGACAAGGTGTCCATGAACAGCGCCGCCGTGAAGGACCCGAACCTCGTGAAGGAGGCCGCCGACAGGTTCGGAGGCGGGAAGATCGTCATCGCTGTCGATGCCAGGCGCAACGCGGCGATGCCCTCGGGTTTCGAGCTTGTCGTGGCGGGTGGAACGACCCCCGTCGGCAAGGACGCGGTGGAATGGGCGAAGCGCTGCCAGGAACTGGGCGCGGGCACGATCCTGCCGACGAGCATGGACGGCGACGGTACCCTGAAAGGGTATGACCTCGAGTTCACGAAGGCCATATCGGACGCGGTGACCCTGCCCGTCATTGCCTCGGGCGGAGCGGGAACTCTCGAGCACTTCTACGAGGGTGTTGTGCGGGGCGGAGCGGACATTCTGCTCGCCGCATCGGTCTTCCACTTCCGCACCTTCACGGTCCGCCAGGTGAAGGAGTACCTGAAGGGAAAGGGAGTGGCGGTGAATTTGTAGAAGACGGTGTTAAGTTTCAGGTTTTAAGTTTTAAGTAAAAGATGGAACCCTTTCTGTTTTCGCCCTTGGCTTAACACTTAAAACTTGATCACTTAAAACGGGAAATGTTTCATCCCCTCAGGATGAAACATTTCAGATACTCCCCCTCCGTGAACGGTACGAGCTGGGGATGGTCTATGCCGTGGGTGTGGGCTTCAAGGAAGATGAGCGGTCTTCCTGCCTTCGCCCCCACCTCGGACAGAAGGAAGCGGAAATCGCCCAGGGACAGGTGGGCGGAACAGGAGCATGTGACGAGGATACCTCCGGGCAAGAGATTCTTTAAGGCCGTCTCGTTGATCGCCCGGTAACCTGCGAGGCCCTCCTGCCTCTTCCTGCGGTCCTTTATGAATGCCGGTGGATCAAGCACGATGGTCTCGAAACGCGAGGCCGGTTCCCTGAGGTACCTCTTCGCGTCGTCACAGACGAATTCGCACCGTGACGTATCGAATCCGTTGAGGGCGATGTTCTCCTTCGCGAGGTCGAGGGCGCGCCGCGAAGAGTCGACGCTGACGACGCGGCGGGCTCCCCCGGCCATGGCGTAGACCGTGAAACCTCCCGTGTAGGAGAAGCAGTTGAGGACATCCCTGTCCTCCGCGTATTTCGTGAAGGCGCTGCGTTTATCGCGCTGGTCGAGAAAGAACCCCGTCTTCTGTCCTTCCTTGACGTCGACGAGGAATCTGAGCCCGTTCTCCAGGATCTCTATGGTGTCGGGGACGCAGCCGTGGAGAAGTCCCCGAACGGTCCCGAGGTTCTCGATGCTCCTCACGGAGACGTCGGAGCGCTCCCAGATACCCCTCGGTCCGAACACCGTCACGAGGGACTCCACGACCTCGGCCTTCCACCGCTCCATGCCCCGGGTGTGGAATTGGACAACGAGGTATTCACCGTACCTGTCCACGATGAGTCCCGGAAGGAGATCGCTTTCACCGTTGACCACGCGGTATGCGTTCGTGCCGGGGCGCTCCACGTAGCGGCGGCGGATATCGCCCGCCCTTTCCATCCTGCGGGTGAAAAAAGCCGTCCCGACGGATTCATCCTTCTCGTGTCCCCAGAGCCTCACCGATATCTGTCCGTAGGAGTTGAAGTAGCCGGATGCCAGGAAGGCGCCGGAGTCGTCATGGAGCTCCACGGGCTCACCTGACGCGAGGCCTTCCGGTATCGACGCGAGGGCCTTCGAGAACACCCAGGGATGAAACCCCCTGACGGGCCCGCTGCGCTCCTTTCTTACCGTAAGCTTGACCATGGTGGCGAAAGTATAGAACAATCGTGGACAAAAAGGAACAGGAAGAGAAAAGGGGGCCGCCGAGTCCTTCATGTGTCTTATAGGTCCTAAGTGTCCTATAAGTCGTATATGTCCTATTGGTCCTATAAGTTCTTTTTGTAAGACCCATAGGACCTATAGGACGCTTAGGACCTATAAGACATTAGAGAGCTTTGCTCCCGGGTGGCTTTTTCTATTCCCGGACTCGCGGAATTCGGCTATCATTACTCTTTAGGGCAGGAGGTCGCGATGAGCCGGTTGAGAGAATTGAACACGCCCATCTTCTGGGCGGAGGGGCACCCCGGGGTCCTTGACAGGGAAGGCTGGGAGATAGAGGTGACGGGGCTTTGTGACGCGCCGCGGGCGTTCACGTGGGCCGACCTCAGGGAGATGCCGAAGACGGTCGTCGATGCGCGCCTGACGAGCGTGACGCGCTTCACCGTACGGGGCAACTGGGGAGGGGTCAGGGTCCTTGACATCATGAACACCGTGAAGGCCCATCCCTCCGTTACCTTTGTGCGGTTCTGGTCGATAAAGAGGATCTACGACACGTCCATACCAGTGGAAACGGCCGTCAGGAGCAAGACCCTCCTCGCCTACGAATTTGACGGGGAGTGTCTCGAGGAGGATTACGGGGGACCCGTGAGGGCCTTCGTGCCCTACCTCTGGGGATATAAGTCGGCGAAGAGCGTCATCCGCGTCACCCTTATGGACCATTACGTGTCCGGCTACTGGGAGGAAAGGGGGTACACCGATGAGGCATACCTGGAAGCGGGCCTTGTGCGGGACATGAACGACGGCGGCAGGATACGGCGCATCTCCGAGGAGGAATGGAAGGAGTGCCTCGATGACTGAGCATGGTTGACAACGACCGGTGAAGGGCTTAACTATTATAGAAGCATTGCCCGCCAGGGGGTCCTGCGGCGGACAACGAACAAGGAGGAAGGCATGAGCAACGCAAGAGCGGTAACGGACGGAGAGTTCAAGACCGAGGTTCTCGAATCAAACATCCCTGTTCTCGTGGATTTCTGGGCGACCTGGTGCGGACCGTGCCAGGTGATGGGTCCCGTGATCGATGCCCTTGCCGGTGAGTATGAGGGCAGGGTGAAGGTCCTCAAGCTCAATGTTGACGAGAACCCTCAGACACCGGCGCAATACGGGGTCCGGGGCATCCCCACGCTGATCATCTTCAAGAACGGGGCCGAATCGGAACGCATCGTCGGTGCGCAGCCCAGGGGCAACGTTGACAACGCCTTGAAGAAGGTGTTGTGAGAGATGGAGGACAGAAAGAGGGGTGCCTATTTCGATCAGGTTGGAAGGGAGCCCTTCGCGCGTCTTCTTGATATACACCTCAGGGATGTCAGCGAAGGATATGCTCTGTGCGAGATGTTTTACACGGAGAGCATGGACAATATATACGGCAACGCCCATGGCGGGGCCATCTTCGGACTCATCGACGAGGCCTTCGAGATCTCGTCGAACAGCCACGACAGGGTGGCTGTTGCCCTCAACATGAACATAACCTATATGAAACCACCCAGGAAAGGATCGCTCCTTCTCGCGGAGTCGAAGGAAACACACAAGACGAACAGGACGGCTTCATATTACATAACGGTAAAGGACGGTAACGACACCATAGCGGTATGCCAGGCCCTCGTCTACCGCAAATCCGACCCCATACCCTTCCTGCCGGAAAGAACAGCTTGAGCCGTTTGAACGGTCCCTAGTTCTTCTGGGGGTATATGGTCACTTTGGCTTTCTTGCTCTTCTCCGCGGTGACCACGGCGCGGTCTTCGTTCACGTAGTATGTGACGACATCACCTTCGACCTTGTCCTTTCCTGAGGTCACGACGGCGTTCCCCTTGAGAATGATCTCACCTTTAAGATTATCGAAGAAGGCCTCTTTGCACGTTGCCGTCCTGTTCTGTTTGATGATCCTGACGTTGCCTTTCGCGTTCGCCTTATCTATTTCGTTGGTGTCGGCACTCATGAAGGCCTCCATGGTATCGGAATAGATATAAAGGTCGTCCTGCTTGGCCACGACGCTGCCCTTGAAGAAGACGTACTTCTCCTTGTCGAAGCCTTCCATCGTATCGGAGACGATATCTATAGGCTTCTTCCGGTCAAGAAAGCCCAGCGCCTTGTCCGTGCCTTTCTCTTTCGACGCGTCCTCCGGGAGCTTTCCGCCTTCTTGCTTTGTTTCGGAAGTGGCGGCAGCAGGGGCGTCGGCCGGTCGTGCCGTCTCAACGGCGGCCACCTTTACCGGCTCAGGGGATATAGGAGCGCCGGACACAGGCTCGGGGGGCCTGAGATCTATCTCCTTTTTCTTCCTTTCCTTGTATTGTGGTGTTTCCGCGGTCGCTTCGGCGGCAGGGGCAGTGGAGGTTGTCGCGCTCGCCACGGGTACGCCCGTTGTCCACGGGGACACCCTGGCAGGACCGGGGGCGGCCGCCCGGGGCGCCGTTGCGGCGGCGGTACCGGGTGAAGTCGCTTTCTTCTCCTCTTCGCGCACCATCTTGAGGGTTTTGCGCTGCCTTATAGTGGAGCGCGAATAGATACTTTTCGGATACTCCCTGCGCAGCCGTTCGAGGTACTCGTCGCTCTTGTCCTGGTTGCCCAGTTCCCGATGGGCGGTGACAAGGTAGAAAAGGGCCTTGTCCATGTTCTTTGACTCGGGATATCTTTTCAGCATGTCCTCGAGTCTCATGACGCACGCGTTGTACTGGGCCGTTCGGACGTAGAATTCACCCACGTAGAGTTCCCGGTCGGCCAGCTTCTGTATGAACCGTTTCAGTCTCGGTTCGGACTCCTTTGCGTAGGAACTCGTGGGGTACCGGTTCCTCAGGAAGGTTATCCTTTCGATGCCCTTCACCGTGTTCGCCTGGTCGCGGTCGATGCTGGGTGACAGTTTCTCGTAGGATTCACCGAGACGGAAGAGGACGTAGGGAATGTTCTCTTCGTCCGGGTGCGCCTTGAAATAGTCCTCGTAGGTGCCGGCGGCCAGAACGTAATCCTTCTTCAGGAAATAGGCGTCGCCGAGCTTGACGGCGGCAACGAGGGCCATGGGGTCGAAGGGGTACTGTTCGCGGATGGCCTTGAACTTCTCCACGGCCTTGTCATACTTCTTCGTGTTCATGAGGTTCACGCCGGCAACGTAGAGGTCGACGGGGTTCTCGGCCTTCTTCGGGGCCTTTGAGGAACACGAGACGAGCACGAAAAGGGCAATGAAAACAAAGATGAATTTTCGCATGGGCTCAGTATAACAGAAGAAAAAGAATTATGCTATTCTTTAAAGCGTGGACCTGAAAGGACTGATAGCCGAGGCATTGGAGCATTTCGCCATCTCCGCCGGCGAGGCAAGATCGGCGTCTCTGGTGCGCTACATGGAGGAACTCGACCGCTGGGGACGCAGGATGAACCTCGTGGGCCTCAAGGATATAGAACGTGTCTGCCGGGAGCTCCTGGCAGATGCCCTCTTTCTCCATGCCTTCGTCATGGACCGGCGCCGCCTTGTCGACGTCGGTTCGGGCTCGGGTATCCTTGCCGTTCCGCTGGCCATTCTCAACGGATCCCTTGAGGTCCTGTCCGTCGACAAGAGCTTGAGGAAGATCCAGTTCCAGCGTCACGTCCGCCGTACCCTTAAGCTCACCAACCTCCGTCCCGTGGAGGGACGAATAGAGGCGATCGATCCCCTTGACGCCGACTGTCTCGTCGCGAAGGCCTATGGGACCACCCTGGCCGTCCTCGCGGCGTCGGACAGGCATCTCGTGACGGGAGGGCTGACTTTCGTACTCAAGGGGAGGAGACGGGAGGATGGGACCTTCCCGGGCCACGTGCTCGAGAAGGACCTCGGCTATTCCTTGCCGGGAGTTGCCAGGGACTACCGGCTTCTCATATATAAAAGAATTTCCTAGTGCCCGGTAATGTGGTATGGTAATGAAACTGTCATGGTGATCTCCATCGCGAACCAGAAGGGCGGGGTCGGCAAGACGACAACCGCAGTTAACCTCTCGGCGTCCATCGCGGTATCCGAACGGAGGACCCTCATCATCGACATGGATTCCCAGTGCAACACCACGTCCGGCTTCGGTATCCCTTACAACAACGTGTCCGGCCACATTTACAATGTCCTCATCGGCGAGAAGGCGATGGCCGACGTGATCCGGCCCACCGCGGTTCCCTACCTGGATATCATTTCCGCCCATCCCGACCTCATAGGCGCCGAGATCGAGCTCCTTGACACGAGCGAGCGGGAGTACGCCCTGAAGAAGGCCATCGGGGAGCTGGGTGACACCTATTCCTATATATTCATCGACTGTCCGCCGTCACTGGGGCTTCTCACCATAAATTCGCTCGCCGCCTCGGACCGTGTCATCATACCCCTGCAATGCGAGTACTTCGCCCTCGAGGGTCTCGCCATGCTCCTCAGGACCATCTCCATCATTCAGAGAAAGCTCAACCCCGGGCTCGAGGTCCTGGGCATACTCCTCACCATGTTCGACAGGAGGAACAACCTTTCATTCAGGGTGTGGGAAGAGGTCACGAAGTGCTTCAACGACACCGTTTTCCAGACCGTCATCCCCCGTAACGTGAAGCTCAGCGAATCACCGAGCCATGGAAAACCGGCGCTCCTTTATGATATAAGTTCGCGGGGTGCCGAGAGCTATCTCCGGCTGGCGTCGGAAATTCTTGAAAAGAGGAGCGAGGCGTGAAGAAAGACCCCCTGGGAAGAGGACTCTCCGCCATACTCAAGGACATAGAGGAGAAAGGGACGACCAGGCTCATCGCGATCGACCAGATCGTGCCGAACCCTGCCCAGCCGCGCATCCGGATGGATGAGAGAGGCATCGACGAGCTGGCGGCGTCCATCAGTGAAAAGGGGCTTCTCCAGCCTATCATCCTGAAGAGAAAGGAAAACGTCTACGAGATCATCGCCGGGGAAAGGCGCTACCGGGCGGCCATTCTGGCGGGTTTGAGGGAGGTCCCGGCCATGGTCCGGGATGTCGACGACAGGGAAGCACTGGAGATAGCCCTCATGGAGAATCTCCAGAGAGAGGACCTGGGCCCCCTGGAGGTGGCTGCGGTGTACGAGCGGTTTGTGGAAGAGTTCGCGTACACCCATGAGGAGATCGCGAAGAGAATGGGGGTCGACCGCAGTTCCGTGACGAACTGCCTGCGCCTCTTGAAACTGCCCGAGTGGGTGAAGGAGCTCATGGCGGAGGGCAAGCTCACGCAGGGCCACGGGCGGGTCATCCTGTCTCTCGGCAATGAAAGGGAGCAGAAGAGGTTCGTGGAGAAGGTCCTTCGCGAGGGGACCTCCGTCCGGGAACTGGAAAGGCAGGCACGGAAGACGGTGTCTTCGAAGGAACCGGCAGTGGCATTCCTGGAGGAGACCCTGGTCAAGGCGCTGCAGACGAAGGTGAACATCACGATGAGGAGGAACCGGGGTAAGATCATCATCGAGTTTTACTCCCGGGAAGACCTGGAGCGCCTCTCCGAATTGATAACCGGTTGAATTCACGCCCCTATCAGGGCTGGGACCCCGGAGGCAACATTTATTGAAAATATGTAACAAAAATAATTGAAATGCCCACGGGAATTGTGTTAAAACCCTACGGATAGTTAAACGCCAATCTAATTAGGAAGTTCCCTATGATTAACTTCGATGCGACTATTTTGTACCAGTTTGTTCACTTCCTGATCCTTCTTTTTATCCTGAATTTCATCCTTTTCAAGCCGGTCCTCAAGGCCCTGGAAAAGCGCCAGAGCGCCATCAAGGGATTGACGGACGGTGTCGAGCAGGCAAAGCAGGACACGATAGACCTGGAGAGGAACTACGAATCCGCCTTCGTGGAGAAGAGAAAACCCATCATCGGCAGCAGGGATGCGGTCATCTCGGAGGCCAACAAGGAAGCCGTACATGTGGTCGAGCAGGCGAGGAGCGAACTTTCCGAAGAGCTTGCGAAGATCAAGAGCGAGATAGAGATGGAAGGCAGGAAGGTCTATGACGCGCTTAAGGGCGATGTCGGCAAGCTTTCGATGGAAGCGGCGCAGAAGATCTTGAAAAGGAGTATCTGATGGCACCGGGTGGCGAGTCGGTCTGGAGTTTAATATTCAAATTCTTCAATTTTTTTGTTCTCGTCGGTTTACTCATCTATTTTGTCGGTAAACCCCTGAAAGGCTTCCTCAGGAAGCGTCACCAGACGGTGAAGGCGCAGCTCGAGGAGACGCAGAAGACCTTGAGCGAGGCCCAGGCCCTGCGGGCCAGGTACCAGGAGAAGATGGACAGGCTCGAGGGGGAGATGGAGGCCTTCCGGAAACAGACGATGCAGGAAGCGGAGGCGGAAAAGAAGAAGATCATCGACGAGGCCGTCGGCTTCGCGGCAAGAATACGGGAACAGGCCCGCCTGACGGCAGAGCAGGAAAACAAAGAGGTGGCCCGGAGGATCAAGGAAGAGATCTCCCGTCTCACCGTGGAACAGGCGGAGAAGCTCATCACCGAAAAGATCACCCAGTCCGACCACGACAGTCTGGTGGAAGATTTCATCGTAAAACTGAGGAGCATGAATTGATAAGCCAATCCATTGCCAAGAGATATGCCAAAGGTCTGTTCAACGTAGGAGAAAAGAACGGGAAATACAAGGAATACCAGTCCGAGATAGAAGGCATCCTCGGTGTTTTCGACAAGGAGGAGCGCCTGAAAAGGGCCATTGTGCTGCCCCTCGTTGAGGTGGAAAAGCGCCGCGAGGTCTTGAGCGACGTCCTCAAGTCCCTTCAGGTCTCCTCTCCGCTCGCGAGCATGTTCACCATGCTCCTCGAGAAGAACAGGATGGGGTACCTCTCGCTGATCCGGGATGTCTACAACGAGCTCGTCGACGAAAAGGAAGGCAAGGTCAAGGGCACCCTCTGGACGGCGTTTCCCATGGATGATGCCGCGAAGGGCAGGATAGAGAAGGAGCTCGGGACGAGACTCGGGAAAGAGGTCCTGCTGACGGTGCGGGAGGACAAGAGCCTCATCGGCGGGGTCAAGGTCGCCATCAAGGGAACGATAATAGATGGAAGCGTGAGAAGACAACTGCACACGTTGCAGGAAAATATACTGAAGGAGTAGTGTCTATGGAGATCAGGGCCGACGAAATAAGCAGGATCATAGAGCAGAAGATATCGGGTTTTGAAAAGGAGATCGACCTCCAGGAGACCGGTGTCATCATGACGGTGGGCGACGGTATCGCAAGGATATACGGGCTTGAGAATGCCATGGCCGGTGAGCTCCTTGAGTTGCCCCATGGCATTACCGGTATGGTGCAGAACCTTGAGGAAGACAATATCGGAGCCGTTATCTTTGGCGAGGATTACAAGATAAAGGAAGGCGATCTGGCGAAAAGAACGGGAAAGATCGCCCAGGTCCCCGTTGGTGAGGCCCTCGTGGGCAGGGTTGTCGACGCCCTCGGGACCCCCATAGACGGCAAAGGCCCGATCGACGCGAAGGAGTTCCGGCCCGTCGAGCAGATAGCGCCCGGCGTCGTCGTCCGCCAGCCCGTTAAAGAACCTCTGCAGACGGGCATCAAGGAGATCGACGCCCTCATCCCCATCGGCAGGGGCCAGAGGGAGCTTATCATCGGCGACCGCGGCACGGGAAAGACCGTCGTGGCCCTCGACACGATCATAAACCAGAAAGGCAAGGATGTTTTCTGCATATACGTGGCCATCGGCCAGAAGAGGTTCTCCGTGGCGAGGATCGTCGACCTGCTGACGGAATACGGCGCCATGGAGTACACCACGGTGGTTGCGGCGACGGCAAGCGATTCCGCTCCCCTGCAGTTCCTCGCGCCCTTCGCGGGTACCGCGATGGGTGAGTACTTCAGGGACAACGGGAAGCATGCCCTCATCGTGTACGACGACCTTTCAAAGCATGCCGTCGCGTACCGCCAGCTTTCGCTGCTCCTCAGAAGGCCGCCGGGACGTGAGGCCTACCCCGGGGACATCTTCTATCTCCACTCACGCCTTCTTGAGAGATCGGCGAAGTGGGATGACGCCCATGGCGGCGGGTCCCTTACCTCCCTTCCGATCATTGAGACCCAGGCGGGCGACGTTTCCGCGTATATCCCCACGAACGTCATCTCCATCACCGACGGTCAGATCTACCTGGAGCCGGAATTGTTCTACGCCGGTGTCAGGCCTGCGATCAACGTCGGTATCTCGGTATCGAGGGTCGGCGGCAACGCACAGATCAAGGCAATGAAGCAGGTGGCAGGCAGGCTGAGGCTGGAAATGGCCCAGTACCGCGAGATGGCCGCGTTTGCAAAGTTCGGTTCCGACCTCGACAAGGCCACGCAGGCCCTCCTTGCCCGCGGTTCACGCCTGACGGAGCTTTTCAAGCAGGGCCAGTACGTTCCCATCGCCGTCGAGAAACAGGTCGTCCTTCTCTATGCCGCGGCAAACGGGTTCATCGATACCTATCCCGAGAGCGCTCTCAAGAAATATGAGGCGGAGCTCACGCGCTTCATGGATTCCAAGTATACCAGTATCCTCCAGGAGATCGGGGAGAAGAAGGCCATCGACGCGTCGATCGAAGAGAAGCTTACGAAGGCGCTCAACGAATTCAAGGAAGGATTTACCTACTAAAGGGAGCTTTCAGTGGCGACGCTAAGAGATATAAAGAGAAAGATAGGAAGTGTCAACAGCACCCAGACCATCACGAGGACGATGAAAATGGTTTCCGCCTCGAAACTGAGGCGTGCCCAGACGGACCTCGAGAAGATCAAAGACTACGCGGTGAAGATGGAGGAGCTCACGGGACGTGTCGTCAAGAACATGCCTGCCGATGCGCACCCCCTTCTCGCCACAAGGGAAGAGATCAAAAAGGTCCTCATTGTCTCCATCGGTTCCGACCGGGGTCTGTGCGGCGGGTTCAATACGAACGTGGCCTTGACGGCGGAGAACTTCTCGAGACAGAACCGCGACGCTTATGAAAGGGTGGGCATCTACGTTTTTGGCCGGAAGATCCGGGATTATCTCGCGAAGAGAAAGATGGATGTCGTGAAGAGCTGGGCTGACATCAAGAAGGTCGACCAGGAGCTTGTGGACGCCGTCGCCGAGGAGATCATAGAACTTTACCTGACGGGAGAGTTCGACAAGGTGTATCTCTCCTATACCTATTTTGCGTCCCCGGTGAAACAGGAGATCGTCTTCGAGGAGTTCATCCCCATCAAGACGCCCGAGGATGTC
The DNA here is from genome assembly GCA_012719415.1 of Syntrophorhabdus sp. NCBI lineage: Bacteria > Pseudomonadati > Thermodesulfobacteriota > Syntrophorhabdia > Syntrophorhabdales > Syntrophorhabdaceae > Syntrophorhabdus > Syntrophorhabdus sp. The sequence goes on along the minus strand of JAAYAK010000210.1, from coordinate 36,556 downwards.
GAGTATATCGATTACATATGTGAGCCCGACCGCATGGAGATCGTCGGGTCCCTCATCCCCCGCTACATAAGCACGAAGATATACTATGCCCTCGTCGAATCCCAGACGTCGGAGCACGCGGCCCGGATGAGCGCGATGGAGAACGCGACGAACAACTGCGGTGAGATGGTGCGGTATCTCACCCTTGTCTACAATAAGAGAAGACAGGAAGGTATAACCAACGAAATGCTGGATATCGTTGGCGGCGCTGAAGCCTTGCGAGGAACATAATCTAAGGAGGAAGATAGATGAGCAGCGTGGAGGTCAGAGGAAAGATTGTACAGGTCATTGGAACGGTCGTAGATTTCAGGTTTCCACCTGATCAGCTTCCACCAATAAACGGCGCGATCTACGTAACCAACCCTGCTATCAACGATAAGGCTGAGAACCTCATCCTCGAGGTTGCCCAGCATGTCGGCGACAACACGGTCAGGTGCATCGCCATGAACACCACCGATGGTCTCATGCGCGGCCAGGATGCCACCTACAAGGGCGGGCAGATATCGATCCCCGTTGGCAAGGAGATCCTGGGCAGGGTGCTCAATGTCGTCGGTGAACCCGTCGACAATAAGGGTGATGTCACAACGGCCATGACGTACCCGATCCACCGGCCGGCACCGTCTCTGACCCAGCAGAATACGAAGATCGAGCTTCTCGAGACGGGCGTCAAGGTCATCGACCTTCTCGAGCCCTATCCGAAGGGCGGTAAGGTCGGCCTCTTCGGTGGCGCCGGCGTCGGCAAGACGGTTGTTATCATGGAGATGATCCACAACATCGCTCAGCACCATGGCGGTATATCCGTCTTCGGCGGTGTCGGTGAGCGCACCAGGGAAGGAAACGACCTATGGCTCGAGATGAAAGGCTCCGGTGTTCTCGACAAGTGCGCGCTCATTTACGGACAGATGACTGAAGTCCCCGGTGCCCGTGCGAGGATCGGCCTTACGGCCCTCACCGCCGCCGAGTATTTCCGCGACGAGGAAGGCCAGGATGTGCTCCTCTTCATCGACAACATTTTCCGTTTTACCCAGGCCAATTCCGAGGTTTCGGCTCAGCTCGGCCGTATGCCCTCGGCCGTCGGTTACCAGCCGACCCTGGCAACAGACCTTGGAGAGCTTGAGGAGCGCATCACCTCCACGTTGAAAGGCTCCATCACCTCCGTTCAGGCCATTTACGTCCCTGCCGACGACCTCACAGACCCAGCGCCGGCAACGACGTTCGCGCATCTCGACGCCACGACGGTTCTTTCCCGTCAGATCTCGGAGCTTGGCATATACCCGGCTGTCGACCCTCTGGACTCTACAAGCCGCATCCTCGACCCGCAGATCGTTGGTGAAGAGCATTACCAGGTTGCCCGGAACGTTCAGGCGGTCCTTCAGAAATATAAGGAACTCCAGGACATCATCGCCATCCTCGGCATGGACGAACTCTCGGAAGACGACAAGTTGACCGTTGCCAGGGCCAGAAAGATCCAGAGGTTCCTCTCGCAGCCGTTCTTCGTCGCGGAGGTCTTCACGGGCCAGCCGGGCCGGTACGTTGCCCTGAAGGACACGATCAGGGGATTCAAAGAGATCGTTGAAGGCAAACACGACGAGCTTCCCGAGCAGGCATTCTTCATGGTGGGTACCATCGAAGAGGCTGTTGAAAAAGCGAAACAGTTCATGGGAGAATAAGAGAACATTATGCTCAACCTTGAGATAATTACCCCTGAGAGAACGGTTGTCAAGGATGAAGTCGACGTGGTGGAGGCCACGGGAGCCGAGGGTGAGTTCGGTATCATGCCGGGCCACACCCAGTTCCTCACCACCCTTCGTATAGGAGAGATCCGGTACAAGAAGGGTTCGGAGACCACCTATATAGCATCGAGCGGTGGGTTCGCCGAGGTGGTCGACGACAAGGTTACATTGCTTGTTGATACTGCGGAGTCCGCGAAGGAGATAGATGTTGAGCGGGCAAAGAAAGCAATGGAACGTGCTGAGACCATGCTTAAGACGATGGCTTATGATCATACGGAATACCGGCTGATGGAAATGGCACTGCTTCGGGCTATCGCCCGTATAGGCGTGGCGTCCAAGAAAATATAATGGTCTTCACCATCGACGAGAGGCTATTCAGCCTTTTTCCTGCGTTGCAGGTCGGTGTGGTTGTTTGTGAGATTGACAATATAAGGTACGGCGAAGATGGACTCGAGGAAGTCGTTGACGATCTGAGAGTCCATTTTTCTTTTGAACGTCCGCAGGACCATCCGAACATAAAGGCCTGGCGGGAAGCCTTCAAGAAAATGGGCATGGCCCCGACGAAGTATCCGAGTTTCATAGAATCCCTTCTCAGGCGGGCCCTCAAAGGGGGACCGTTCCCACGCTTCAATCCCCTGGTCGACCTCTACAACTCGGTCGCCCTCAAGTACCTTGCTCCCATCAGCGGGCACGCCGTGAGCGGGGTGGACGGCAATATCAGTCTTACCTTCGCCAGCGGCACGGAAACCTTCATCCCCATGGATATGGGCGAGCAGGAGACTGTGGAAAAGGGCGAGGTGATCGTGAAGGATGACAGTGATGCACTCACGCGGCGGTGGCTCTGGAAGAGGTCGAACAAGGACAGGATCGAGAGCGAGACCACCAGGGCGTGCCTTTTGATCCATGCAATGTCAGGCCTTCCCGATTGGCTCTGCGAAAGGGCAGCCAGGGATCTTGTCGACAACATCCTCGTCAACGAATATGGGAGGATCGTTCATCGTGCGATAGTCTCGTCGTCGGTGAAACAGACCGAGTTCACGGTCTGAGGTCTCTAGCATTCAAAGAAAGGAGGACCTACCCCATGGATCTGATCGAAGCCATCAAGGTGAGAAAGAGTGTTCGCGCGTTCAAGCCCGATGAAGTCTCGAAAGAGCAGATAGAGGAGATACTGCGGCTTGCCATCCATGCCCCGTCGGCCATCAACCTTCAACCCTGGGAGTTTGTCGTCGTTATGGGTGAAGAGAAGGCGAGGCTCAGCCGAAGGCTCGTCAAGCTGTATCGTGAGAAACAGATCTCCTGCAGCCCCGGGAACGTAAAGCCCCTTTCAGCCGAGTTCCATAAGAGGGGAGCCGAGTCTTTCATATTGATGAATCCCTACCTTGAGAAAATGGGGCAGGATTTCAACCGTTTCGTGAACGAGGGAAGCTGCAACTTCTACGGTGCCCCGTCGGCGGTCATCTTTTGCCTTGACAACGCCTTTTCCGAGGCCCGTCTCGTAGATATCGGCATTGTTCTCGGTTATTTTCTCCTTGTCGCGCACAGCTTCGGCCTGTCCACGTGTCCCATCGGCCTCATCAATGCCTACGAGGATGATATCAAGGAGATACTGAACATTCCCGACAACAAGGACGTGGTGATCGGCGCCGCCCTCGGCTACGCCGACCCGGCAAGCCCCATCAACGAGTTCACCTCCCCCCGGGAGGAGCTGGAGAGCTTCGTGAGGTGGATAGACTAAGAGGCGGCTTGAACCGCTTGAGCGTTTGAGGGTAAGAAAAAGGAAAGAATCGCGGGATATAAACGAATACCGCGTGAGAAGCTTCCATTCGCCTCGGACGTTCAAGCGGTTCAAGCGGTTCAAGCGGTTCAAGCCAGTTTTCTGGTCGGGGCGACTGGATTTGAACCAGCGGCCTCTTGCGCCCAAGGCAAGCGCGCTGAACCATACTGCGCCACGCCCCGATCAGCCACCAGCATATCACAGAAAAAGCCGCTTTTCAATAAGTTGGGCTCTTTGTCGTGCGGGACAAGGGCGTTGACTTTTTTCACGTTTCGGCTCACAATAAGGGCACCATGATCGGCATATCCAAACTCTACTGCGGGGCCGTGGAGGCCTCCGACCCCCTGAGGTACGGCAGGGATTCGTCGCTTCTGCCCTCGCACCTTCTGCAGTTCTCAAAGGACAAGAGGCCCGTCGTGGTCTGGAACACGACGAAGCGCTGCAATCTCAGGTGCGTTCACTGTTATGCCTTCGCCGAGGGCGAAGATTACAGGGGAGACGAGTTGTCGACACAGGAGGGCAAAGCGCTCATCGATGACCTGGCTCGTTTCCGTGTGCCCGTCATCCTCTTCTCCGGAGGGGAGCCGGTGTTGAGGGAGGACCTTCCGGAGCTTATCGACCACGCGGTGAAAAAGGGCGTCAGGGCCGTCATATCGACGAACGGTACCCTCATCACGAAGGAAAAGGCGCGGGTGTTCGCCCGGTGCTCGCTGTCCTACATCGGTGTCAGCCTCGATGGCATGAGCGAGATAAACGATGCTTTCCGTGGTGTCGAGGGGGCCTTCGCGCGTGCCATGGACGGGATCAGGAACGCGAGGGACGCGGGTATAAAGGTGGGCCTCAGGTTCACCATAAATAAGAGGAATATCGACGAGGTCCCGAAGATCTTCGACCTCATAGAGGAAGAGAGCATACAGCGCGTTTGCTTCTACCATCTTGTCTATGCCGGGCGAGGATCGAAGCTCATGGAAGAGGACCTTCGCCACGATGAGACGCGCCGCGTTGTTGACCTCATCATGGACAGGACGAAGGCGCTCTTCGATAAGGGGGGATCGCCGGAGGTCCTCACCGTCGACAATCACGCAGATGGCCCTTACGTCTACCTGAGGCTTCTTAAGGAGGACCCGGTCCGGGCGGCTGAGGTGCTGGAGCTGCTCAGGATGAACGAGGGGAACTCTTCGGGCCTCGGTATTGCCTGCGTCGACGAAAAGGGGAATGTACACGCAGACCAGTTCTGGAGGCACTACAGTTTCGGCAACGTTCGTGAGCGGCCTTTCAGCGCTATCTGGACGGATCTCACGGACCCGGTCATGGCAAAGCTCAAGGAAAAGAAGAAGTACGTGGGCGGCCGCTGTGCGACATGCAGATGGCTCGATGTCTGTGCCGGCAACTTCCGCGTCCGCGCGGAGGCGGCAACGGGCAACCTCTGGTCCGAAGACCCGCAGTGCTACCTGACGGATGAAGAAATAAAACGATAATGATCAATGATCACATTCCAGTAACCAGACAATAACCAATTGACCAATAATCAATGACCAGGCAAGACGCAGATCACCGTCAGGCCGGTCGACCATTGACGCGACTGTTGTCTGGTAAATCGGAATCTGGTAAATTTGTCATTATCAGTTCGTGGTTATTGGTGTCTGGTCCCTTGGTGGCTTTTCTTTCCCTGGTTATTGGAATTTGGTCATTGGTGATTATCTGTTAAGGAGGTGTCATGCGTTATCCGACGTATCGGCCGAGGAGAATGAGAAAGAACGAGAAACTGAGGAGCATGGTCCGTGAAACCACGCTCTCAGGCGACTGCCTCGTCTACCCCGTGTTCGTGAAGGAGATGAGTGAACGAGAGGTTCCCATCGATGCCATGCCCGGGATCAGCCAGTTCTCCGTCGACGGTGTCCTCAGCGAGGTGGAGAAGACCCTTGATGCCGGTGTGCCTGCCGTCCTCGTCTTCGGCATACCGGAGAAGAAGGATGAAACGGGGAGCGGCGCTTACGACAGGAACGGTATCGTCCAACAGGCGGTGCGGGCCATCAAGGGCCGCTTCGGCGACGACATTCTCATCATCACCGACGTCTGCATGTGCGAGTACACGAGCCACGGCCACTGTGGTATCGTGAAGGACGGCTACGTCGACAACGACGAGACCCTGAAGCTCCTCGCAAAGAGCGCGCTCAGCCACGTCATGGCCGGCGCCGACATTGTTGCGCCCTCGGACATGATGGACGGCAGGGTGCGGGCCATCAGGGAGATGCTCGACCTTCACGGAGACTACAATGTGCCCGTCATGAGCTACGCCGCGAAGTATGCGTCCTGTCTCTACGGCCCCTTCCGGGAGGCGGCCGAATCGGCCCCACAGTTCGGTGACCGCAGGTCCTACCAGATGGACCCGCCCAACAGCCGCGAGGCCATGCGGGAGATCGCTCTCGATATCGAGGAGGGGGCGGACATAATCATGGTGAAGCCGGCGCTCTTTTACCTCGACGTCTTGAGCCAGGCGAGAGAAAGGTTCAACATACCTCTCGCGGCGTACAGCGTGAGCGGCGAGTATTCAATGATCAGGTTCGCGGCCGCGAAGGGATCCTTCGATCTGAAGCGGGCGGTCATCGAATCCACGACAAGCATCCGGCGCGCCGGCGCGGACATCATCATTACCTACTTTGCGAAAGAGATCGGTACATGGGCGAAAGAACATACCCTTTGAGGATGGTCGCCTGGGAGCTGACCCGCAACTGCAACCTTTCCTGCATGCACTGCCGCGCGTCAGCGGCATCGGGCCCTTACGAGGGCGAGCTCTCGACGGAAGAATGCAGGGCCATTATCGATGGTATCCTGTCCTTCTCGGAGCCGACGGTCATCCTGACCGGCGGGGAACCGCTGATGAGGCCCGATATCTTCGACATCATCGAATATGGCAATGACAGGGGATTGAGAATGGTCATCGCCGTGAACGGTACCCTTGTCGACGAAGGGGCGGCGAAAAGGCTCGAGGCCTCGGGTATAAAGAGGGTGAGCCTCAGCATCGACGCAAGGGACGAAACCGGTCACGACAAGTTTCGTGGTGTCGACGGGTCCTTCCGGGCCGTGACCGGGGCGGCAGGGATGCTCAAGCTGACGGGTCTGCCTTTCCAGATAAATACCACGGTAACGAGGCTCAATGTCGATGACCTCGACGATATCTATGCGTTGGTCAGGTCCCTCGGGGCTGTCGCCTGGCACGTTTTTCTCCTCGTGCCTGTCGGCAGGGGAACGGGTCTCAAGGGAAAGGAGCTCTCCGCCGAGGCCTATGAGGAGGTGCTCCACCGGCTTCGGGCAATTGAAAAGAGGGGCGAACTGGAGATGAAGGTGACCTGCGCCCCGCACTATTACCGCATCGTGAAGGAAGATGGGGAGACGCCGAAAAGCGCGGGGTGCCTTGCCGGGAAGAGCTTCATGTTCATCTCTCACCGAGGCATCGCCCAGCCCTGCGGTTACCTTGAGATCGATTCGGGCGATGTGCGAAGGGACGGTGTGAGGACTGTCTGGGAGGGCTCCGAGGTGTTCCGGCGCCTGCGCGATCTCACGTTATATCGTGGAAAATGCTCGACCTGCCGCTATGTCCGCATCTGCGGCGGCTGCCGCGCCCGCGCCTACGAGGAGACGGGAGATTACCTCCAGGAAGAGCCGCTGTGTTCGTACAGGGAAAAGAATAACCAATGATCAAATCCCAATAACCAGACAAGAGCGAATTGGCCGAAGATCGACAGTCGAACGAAAAGCGTCAAAGCTCCCATCCGGCAGGATACGGTGCAGTTGTTCATTGAGCCTTCATTTCCCGCTTCCCTCCATCATCGGTTTTGCTTTCATTGCGTTGTCCAGCCAGTCGAGGATGCGCGCGTTCGATATACGGGAGGCGCCCACCTGGCAGTGTTCCTCCGCCCCTTCTTCCCTGGTGAAGAGCATGTAATCCCGGGGAGACCTGAGCGCGTTGTACAGCATTCGTGACTGGCCCGGCATGTCCCTGTCATCCTCGGAGTCGACGACGAGCATCGTGCAGGTGATCCTGTCCGTCACCCCTTCAAGCGTGTAGGCCCGTGTCATCCTGAACCACTCCGACGGCGTCTTCGCGTGGAAGGTGAACATGCCGTTGCCGACCGCCCATCGGAGGGAAGGACTCTTTTCCATCCTCTCGTAAACCTCCCTGTCGATGGCCCCGGAGCCCTCCGCCGAGTCGAGCATCTTCTCCAGCTCGGGGGTGAGGCGGGCAGTCTTGTGAAAGTCGTAGACGCCGCCGTTCACTATGCAGAAGGGGATCCTTTTCTCGAAGGCCATGGCCCGCGGCACGAAATACCCCCCGAAGCTGATCCCCATTATCGCGATGCGCCGGGGGTCCGTTTCCTCCTGTCCCAGGGCGAAATCAACGACAGGTGTGATCACGGTCTCCCAGTTCGGGCGGAATGGTATCTTCTGTTCACGGATGACGCGTCCCTGACCCGGCCCCTCGAACAGCAGGCAGTTGTATCCTCTCGCGAGGGCGAAGACGGCCACGGTATAATAGAGCTCCTCCGCGGTTCCGTCGAAACCTGTCTGGATGATGAGAAGCGGCCGCTTCACCTTCCGGTCATCCACGAGACAGCGATACGCGGGAAGGGTCGTGCCCTCGAAAGGGATCTCCACGGGGACTATCGGCGCTCGGGAAAGCCGTGCCGCCCTGATAAAGCTCTCGCGTCCTTCGCGCCAGGTGGCAAGTATGCGGGGGTCTTCGGGGTTCCTGTGGAGAAAGAACTCGGCCGTCCTGTAATAATTGGCCGCCTTCAGGTATTCCTGATGAGCGCTCATCTCCCTGCCCTGTGCCGCGAAACCGTCGGCGGCCTTCCTGCGCTCATCGGCTGTGGCACGCCACTCGCGGTACCAGCTTTCATCATCTCCTTCCGTGATGCGGTACGCTGTCTTGAGGCATTCACCGATATCGGCGGCCCCGCCGGCCGTCGCGGCTATCGCCCTCAAGGTCTGGAAGGAATACTGCGTGTCCTTGAAGATAAGGTCCATGGCCTCACCTCTCACGGAAACAAATATGAGCGCCGCAAAGGCAAGCGCGAAACACACCCGAAGATCTTTGCCCTGTCCCATGATCACACTCCCTGTCGTGTTGTTTCTCCTGTCCATTATGCCCTGATCGAGAACGGGTGGCAAGGGAACAATGACGCCCGGCGCTTCGTCATTGACATTGCGTCCTTTCGTGCTCATATTCGATGACGCATCCGCGGCTCCTGGTTGATGGAGGACACATGAACAGACTTGCCCGTGAAAGGTCGGCGTATCTCAGGCATGCAGCGCATCAGAGGATCGACTGGCACCCCTGGTCGCAGGAGGCTTTTGACAGGGCGGCGAGGGAAGACAAACCCGTCTTTCTGAGCTCCGGGGCCATCTGGTGTCACTGGTGCCACGTCATGGCGAAGGAGAGCTTCGAAGATGACACTGTGGCGGCGATCCTTAACGAACACTACATCGCCATCAAGCTCGATCGCGACGAGCGGCCAGACGTCGACCGCCGTTACCAGCAGGCGGTGGCCGCCATGGGACAGGGCGGAGGATGGCCTCTCAGCGTTTTTCTGACCCCCGACAAGAAACCTTTTTTCGGGGGGACCTACTTCCCGCCCACCGAGCGTTACGGAATGCCCGCCTTCGGGACGGTTCTCCTCGCGATCAGCCGTTACTACAAGGAGAAGAGGGACGAGATCGAGGAGCAGGGAGGGATCCTCTTCGACGCCATCAGGAGAGAGAGGAAAGCGGCGGGGCCTCTCTCGCTCGCGCTTGTCGATGAGGCGGCGGAACGGATGCTAGCTGCCTTCGACAAGGCCAACGGAGGCTTCGGAAGCGCCCCGAAATTCGCCATGCCCGGTGCGATTGAATTCCTGCTGGGCAGGTTTTTTTTCTCCGGTGACGAAGGCCTCGCCCTCATGCTGAAGAAGACGCTTTCGGCCATGGCGGAAGGCGGTTTTCACGACCAGATAGGCGGCGGTTTTCACCGTTATTCGACGGACAGCGGTTGGGCTGTGCCTCATTTCGAGAAGATGACCGACGACAATGCCTGGCTTCTCAGGAACTATTGCGACGCCTTCAGGCTCTTCGGTGACCCATACCTCAAGGAAACGGCCCGGGGCATCATCGCCTTTGTCGATAAGGAGCTCTCGGACCCCCGGGGCGGCTTCTACGCAAGCATGGACGCCGACGTGACGCCTGACGATGAAGGGGGATACTTCACGTGGACCGAGGAGGACCTCAGGCGGACACTCGGCGATGAAGAGTGCCGGGTGCTGTTCCCGCATCTTTTCGATGCCCGCAACGCGGTGCACCACGACCCGCGGAAGGTGGTGCTCTCCGTCCGCAGGACCGTCGACGACATCGCCGGCGAAACGGGTCTCACTGTCATGACGACGGCGGAGATCATAGAGAGAGGAAAACAGAAGCTGCTCGCCGAGCGGGAGAAGAGGCAAAGACCCTTTGTCGATACCGCCCTGTACACCTCTCTCAACGGCATGATGATATCGGCCTACTGTAAAGCCTACAGGACATTCGGCGACAGAACGGTTCTCGACCGTGCGCTTCTGGCGCTTGAGAGGATCCGGGACGTGAACGTGCTGGACGGGGTGCTCTATCATTCCGAGGGCGTGAACGCCTTCCTCGAGGACTACGCGTACTTCTGCGACGCTCTTATTGCCGCGTACGAGGCGACGGGTGAAAGGAAATATCTCGACGACGCAAAGGCTTTCATGGACCGATGCATTGAACGTTTCCGGGACGGCAGGGACGCGGGCTTCTTCGACACCGAGGAGGAGGTGATAGGGGTCCGCCTCAAGGGCATCGAGGACATACCAAGACCATCGGCGAACGCGGTTGCGATCCTTGTGCTCCTCAAGCTCGCGGCGATATCAGGTGACGACAGGTACCGCGATCACGCGAGGTCGGCCCTCGAGGCCTTCTCGTCCGAGGCTTCCCCCATGGCGATCCATGGGGCCTATTATTTTTGCGCCCTGGAGGCCTTCTACCGGATGGTCAAGCTTGAGGTCCGCGCCGGGGCAGGGTCGGGACTTGCCGAAGCCTCCCTCTTCGCCCATCACCCTTGCACCTGCGTCACCTGGGGCGACCCCGGCGAAAACGTCATCATCCCCTGCATCGCCACCACCTGCTTCGAGCCCCTCACCTCCGCCGAGGCATTGAAAGAGTTCCTGGAGGCCAGGGAACCCGGCATATAAAGTTAAGGTAAAGTATTGCCTTTTTCTTTGTCTTGAAACGGCTCACGCGGTCCAAACGGCTCACGCGGTCCAAACGGTCTTTTAATTGACTTTCCTCCTTTCCGACGATAGTATGTCGACACCATGAGCGTGGCAAGGCACCTGAAAAAGAAGTTCATTACCGGGCTTCTCGTTCTTATTCCCCTCATCGTCACCGCCTATATCGTCTATCTCGTCGTATCTTTCATCGAGGGCTTCATCGGCCCCGCCCTGAGGAATATCTTCTTCCAGGTATTCCAGCGCGAGGTGTATGTGACGGGCATGGCCTGCATCATCTTTGTCGTCATCACGTACCTGACGGGTCTTCTCGTTTCCAACTACTTTGGAAAGACCCTTTTCTCCCGTGGAGAAAGGCTGGTGAAGAGGATCCCCATCGTGAAGAGCATCTACGGCTCGGTCAAGGACATGATGGAGGCCTTCTCGTCGGACAAGATAAGGTCCTTCAAGGAGGTCGTCCTTATCGAATTCCCTTTTCAGGGGAGGTACGCCATCGGACTCGTCACGAACAGGGTGGAGATAAGGGGAATCAGGCATTGCGCCGTTTTCGTGCCCACCACGCCGAACCCCACATCGGGGTACATCATCATGGCGAGGGAGGAGGAGCTCCTCTTTCTCGACATGGCAACGGATGACGCGTTGAAGTACATTATCTCGCTGGGTACGTCCCGGAGCGGATCCATATGGAACGGGAAAAGATCATAGGCGCGCTGACAGGGGTAAGGAAAGTATTTCTCAAGTCGCTGGCCTTCATCGCCATCGCCGGGATCGTCAGCTTCATCTATTCGAAGCAGATGCTCCTCCTTCTCGTGAAGGCGACGGGGATCAAGGTCTATTACCTCACCATTCAGGAGGTTTTTCTCGCCACGGTGCAGCTTGCTCTCTACGCCGGCATCTTCTTTGCCCTTCCCGTTATCATATTTCTTGCCTGGCACGAGATGAAGGACCTTTACAGGATCAAGCGTGTCTATGGTTACCTCCTGGTCTTCGCGGCGATAGTCCTTTTTTACGGGGGCAGCTTCTTCTGTCTCACGATCGTGCTGCCCTCAGGGGTCAAGTTCCTTGTCACCGGTTATGAGGGCGAGGCCCTCAAGGCCATGATCTCCGTGGAGCGATACCTCCTCTTTTCCACGGCGATGGTCTTCGCCTTCGGCACCACGTTCGAAGTTCCCCTGATCCTTCTCGCCCTGGGAAAGCTCGGGATCGTCAAGGCGAGGATGCTCGTGCGTACACGGCGGTACGCCTTGCTGGGCATCGTCGTCGCCTCCGCTCTCATCACTCCCACCCCCGATGTGTACAACCTCTCCCTCCTTGCGGGACCGATGTACATTTTCTACGAGATCGGCATAATCCTTGTAAAGATGGTCGAAAAACAGAGGGCCAGGGATTCCTGAGCCCCTGCGTCAGGGTGCGATCCTGGCCGTTTTGCGGAAAGACACGCGAAATGTTGTGTTGACCATTGCATGACATCTATATAAAATGAAGGACCACAAGGAGGACAGGGCGCACCCGCCGGGAGGAGGCCTCGCAGAGGACCATTCGCGGGAGCTGACCGCTTCACGGCATGGAAGCGTATATCGCAAAATACGGTTACATAGGCATATTCGTCGGTACCTTCCTTGAAGGAGAGACGACGGTGCTTCTCGGCGGCATCTTTTCCCGGCTGGGATACATGAACATTCTCATGGTCATGTTCTATGCCTTCGCGGGGACCCTGGCGGGAGACTGCACGTTCTTCTCCATAGGAAGGTGTTTCGGAAGGAGCATCGTAGACCGCTTCGATTTCATCAGGAACAAGGTGCCCCTTGCCAACAGGATCATCAAGCACTACGGGAATTTCATCATATTCATCATCCGGTTCCTCGTGGGCATAAGGGCCGTGGTCCTCATCCTCCTCGGCTGCACGAACATGAGGATAGGCAGGTTCCTTCTGTTCAGCATCCTCAACTCCGTCTGCTGGAGCATTCTCGTGGGCCTTGTGGGGTATCTCTTCGGCAGTGTCGTTTTTGTCTTTCTCGATGACATCAAGAAGTATGAAACCATAATAGTGCCGGTGGTCCTCGGTCTCGTTGTGTTGTTCATCCTCATATACCGGTATGTCGTGAACAAGAAGGAGAGGGAGACCTATGGAGATCAATGAGAAGATGATGCGCGAGCTCCGGAAGAGATTCGACATCGAGATGAACAGGAAGGAGATCGAGATCGTCGATCACTGGAAGACTGAGATCGAGGCCGTCTACAGGAAGAAATACGACAATCTCGCCGCCGTGCAGGTGGAGATGAAGCGTGTCATCGAGCGTATGGTCAACAGGGTCTCCATCCTTAAGAAGATGGTGAGGGAGGAGTCGTGATACCGAAGAGAGGGATCATGGGGCAGACCGGAAGAGAGACACGTTATCCAGCCACCCTCCCCTCCGTCCTCGTCTGCCTTTTTTCCGTCGCTTGCCTTTTCGCCGTACCGGTGCTTTCCGCCCAGGGCCTGCCGAAGAAGACGAACTCCCCGATGGAGAAACGGGTCGGCGATCTCGAAAAGGACGTTATGAGACTTGAGAGACAGGCCGACATTTTCAATCTCGACGCCCTGCCGGACAACCTGACGCTTTGCGGCAAGAAGGTTCCCATATACAGGGGAGACGTTCGGGAACGGTTTGAGCGCGAGCTGTTCCAGCTCCTGGAGAACAAGGGGCTGCTGACGGTCGTCATCAAGCGCTATTACAAGTACCTTCCCATGATCAGCGAGGAGATCCAGCGGATGGGCGTACCTCCCGATCTCGTCTATCTTGCCGTGACGGAGAGTTACCTCAACCCCAGGGCCGTCTCCCGGGCGAACGCGGCCGGGATGTGGCAGTTCATAAAGGAAACGGGTAAACGCGAGGGCCTCCTGGTCAACGACCATATCGACGAGCGCTTCAACGTGAAGAAGGCGACGCGCTCGGCCCTTACCCACCTCAAGAAGCTCAATGCCGAGTTCAACGACTGGTTTCTCGCTATGTCCGCCTACAACGCGGGCCCAGGTCGCGTCCGTGAGGTCATCGAAAATCAGGCAACAAGGGATTTCTTCGACATGTACCTGCCGGAAGAGACGGAGCGATATGTCTTCAGGGTCCTTGCGCTGAAGGAGATCGTTTCGAACCGCGAGCGCTACGGGATAAAGATAGACGACAAGGACCTTTACCGGCCCGTTGTCCTTTCGGAGGTGACCATCGAGGCGACCCGGGAATTTCACTCCTATATCCTGGCAAAGGCGATGGACGTTCCCTACCGGACCTTCAGGATCAATAACCTTCATCTGAGAAGATACAGCCTTCCCAGGGGCGTTTACCGGATCAACGTTCCCGCGGAAAAGAAGGAGACCTTCATAAAGAAAATGAAAGGTTACGATTACATCGACATCCGGTGAGCCTCGAGAGGTCTATCTGTAACAAATTGATATCATGGACGTTCTACAGCAATAAGCCCCTGTTTTCGCAGCCCTTCGACAGGCAGAGAAAAAGCGAATAACGGGGTATTTTATGATTGACAAATCTTTCACAATTGGGTAAAGTTTGCCATTGTGAAATTGTGAACAAAGGGGTCGTACAGTTTCATTTTCCACCTTTAAGTTTTTTTGCATCATACTTCGAAGAGGATCTGAGACATGCTCGAGTACGTAGCGATCTTTGTCATGATGTGCCTTGCCGGGATCATCGCGGCGGTGATAATCGGAGCTTCACATGTTCTCGGGCACAGAACGAAAAGCAGAACAAAACTTGCCCCCTATGAATGCGGCATGACGACGAGCGGCCCGACGCGCCGGATAATGACCATCCGGTACTACATCGTGGCCATGCTCTTTCTCGTCTTCGACATCGAAATAATCTTTCTCTATCCCTGGGCAGTCATCTCCCGTCGCCTCGGGCTCTTCGGATTCATTGAGATGCTGGTCTTCGTTTTCATACTCTTCATCGGGTACATCTACATCTGGAAAAAAGGTGCATTGGAATGGGAATAGAAAAGAACGTACTTGTAACGACGCTTGACTGGGCCATCAACTGGTCCAGGAAGAATTCTCTCTTCCCTGTCACATTCGGCCTTGCCTGCTGTGCCCTCGAGATGATGGTGGCAAGCTCCGCGGAGTACGATATCGCCCGGTTCGGCGCCGAGGTCTTCCGTCCCTCGCCGAGACAGTCGGACCTCATGATAGTGGCCGGAACGCTGACGAAGAAGATGGCCCCCGTGGTACGCAGGATCTATGAACAGATGCCGAATCCCAAGTGGGTCATCGCGTACGGGGCCTGCGCGTCGTCGGGCGGCATCTTCAAATCCTACAGTGTCGTACAGGGTGTGGACCAGATAATCCCCGTGGACGTGTACATCCCCGGATGTCCTCCCCGGCCGGAAGCCCTCCTGAAGGGCATCATAGAGCTTCAGAAGAAGATCCAGAAAGAGTCCATCAAGGACAGACCTCTGATATCATTGCCCGGGAAGAGCGCATGAGCGATAACAGCGAGTTTCTGAAAATACTCTCCGATAAGGTGGCAGGCGTGAAGATCGTGCCGACGCCCCCCGGCGAACCGAGCGCGATGGTCGACAGGGACAGCATTCACGAGGCCCTTGACCATCTCAGGTACGACCGTGATCTCCTCTTCGACATGCTCGTCGATCTTTTTGCGGTGGACTACGCAGGGGAAGAGCCGCGCTTCGAGGTTGTCTACATCCTTCGCTCGACGAAGAACAACGCGAGGATAGTGGTGAAGACGAGAACGGGCGACGAGGGCATCGAAACGGCCAGCGACCTGTGGCAGGCGGCCAATTTCCTGGAAAGGGAGATCTACGACATGTTCGGCCTGCCTTTCGCGAACCATCCCGATCTGCGCAGGATATACAACCCCGACGATTTCGAGGGCTATCCCCTGCGCAAGGAGTTTCCCCTCGAAGGCAAGGATTTCGACAAGCCCTTCGTGGTGGATCTGGAGAAGGCATAAATGGCTGAAAGCAAGTACATGACGATCAACATGGGGCCGCAGCATCCCGCCACACACGGGGTTCTGAGGGTCGTGCTCGAGCTTGACGGCGAGACCATCGTGTCAAGCACCCCTGACATCGGGTATCTCCATCGCGGTATTGAGAAGATCTTCGAGAACAGGACCTACTGGCAGGGCCAGCCCCTCACGGACAGGCTCGACTACACGAGCGGCATGTCCAACAACCTGGCCTACTGCCTTGCCGTGGAGAAACTGCTCGGCATAGAGATACCGAAACGGGCCCAGTACATTCGCGTGATGCTGAGCGAACTGCAGCGCATCGCCGCCCATCTTCTGTGGGTATCGACGCACGCCCTTGACATGGGTGCCATGACGGTTCTCTTCTACGGCTTCCGGGAAAGGGAATCATGCCTCAAGGTCCTGGAGAAGGTCTCGGGCGCGAGGCTCATGCCCGACTACATACGCTTCGGCGGGCTCAGGGAAGAGCTTCCGGAAGGGTTCCTGAAGGAGGCGAAGGCCTTTATCGACGATCTCCCCCGCAGGATCGACGAGTACGAAACACTGCTCACGGAGAACGTCATATGGAAGAGGCGACTGAAAGACGTCTGTCCCTTGAGTGCCGAGGATGCAATAGGGTACGGTGTGACGGGTCCCGTGCTTCGCGCGTCGGGGGTCAATTACGATGTCCGCAAAGCGTATCCCTATACGAGCTATGAGGATTTCGACTTTGAGATACCCCTCGGCACGGCAGGCGATATCTATGACCGGTACCTCGTCCGTCTCAAGGAGATGAGACAGTCCGTGAGGATCGTCGATCAGGCCATCCAGAAGCTCCCGGATGGGCCGATCAAGGCCGATGCGCCGGAATACGTGCCGCCGGAAAAGACTGATGTGTCGAAGGACATGGCCGCCCTCATCCGCCATTTCAAGATCATGGCCGACGGCATCAAACCGCCGAAGGGTGAGGCATATGCGTCGATAGAGTCTTCAAAAGGCGAACTCGGGTTCTACATCGTCAGCGACGGCTCGGAAAAGCCTTACAGGGTGAGGATCCGTCCGCCCTCGTTCCTCAACCTCGGTTCCGTGTCGAAGATGATCGAGGGATCGCTGGTGGCCGACGTGGTCGCCGCGATAGGAAGCATCGACATAGTTCTCGGTGAAATAGACAAATAAAGGTTGACTATGGCAGACGTGATCTTCAGTTCCTGGCAGGGTGAGATAATAGACAACAGGGGTAAGGCCCGCGAGTCTTTCGAAGCCCCCAAGGTAAAGCTCCCCGGAGAGTTCGAGAAGGGTCTTCCCGTCAAGGCCTTCATGGGATGGGACGGTATCATCCTCTGTGATGAGAGCGTGGATATCGTCGACATGTCCGTCAGGTACGTCGAGGCGGTCCAGAAAGAATCCTGCGGACGGTGCGTGCCCTGCAGGATAGGCAGCAAGGTCATTCTGGACATTTTGAGGGGCATCGCCGATGGCCAGGGGAAGAAAGAGGACCTTGAGAGGATCCCCGCCATCGCCGCCGGAATAAAGGACGGCTCCAAGTGCCAGATCGGCCAGACGGGTTTCGTGCCCCTTCTTCAGGCCCTTTCGTTCTTCGGCCCCGAGTTCGAGCGGTCGATAACCGAAGGGCGCAAGGCGAAGGCGGGCGACTACAAGGTGTCCGTCACGGCCCCCTGCATGAGCGTCTGCCCCACCCAGCTCGATATCCCGAGGTACGTGGAGGCGATAAGCGAAGGGCGGTTCACCGAATCCCTCGTGACGATACGGGAGAACACCTGCCTTGCGGGGACGCTGGGAAGGGTCTGTGTCCGGCCCTGCGAGTCCAACTGCAGGCGCGCGAACATCGACGAGGCGATCTCCATTAAGAGCCTTAAGCGGTTCGCGGCGGACTTTGAGCTGGAAAAGAACGTGAAGCGCAACGTTGAAGCGAAGATAGACAAGAACAAGAAGGTCGCCGTCATCGGCGCCGGTCCTGCCGGGCTTTCCTGCGCCTACTACCTCGCGCAGATGGGTTACCCCGTGACGGTCTTCGAGAAGCTCGGGGAACCGGGCGGCATGGCGGCGGTGGGCATCCCCGATTATCGTCTGCCGAGGGTCATTCTCGGCAGCGAGGGCGCCTTTGTGGAGTCCTTCGGCGTGACCATGCGGTACGGTGTGACCCTGGGCAAGGACATAACCATCGACCAGATTCGGAAGGATTTCGATGCCGTCTTCATCGGTGTCGGTGCTCACAGCTCTTCACCCATGGGGGTTAAGGGCGAGGACATGGGGTATCGCGGCTTCATCCCCGGCGTGAAGTATCTTCTCGACATCAACAACGGGGAAGACCCGTATCCCGAGGGAAAGAAGGTCGTCGTCGTCGGCGGCGGCAACGTGGCCATGGACTGTGTGAGGTCATCCTTCCGCGTCGGCAAACCGGACGTTCACCTGGTGTACAGGCGTACGAAGAAAGAGATGCCCGCGGACCCGGTGGAGATCCACGAAGCGGAGGAAGAGGGCGTCGAGTTCCACTACCTGTGCAACCCCACACGGATCCTTGAAAGGGACGGCAAGGTCGTCGGCGTCGAATGCATCCGCATGGAACTGGGAGAACCCGACGCGAGTGGGCGCAGAAGGCCGGTCCCTGTCCCGGGCTCCGAGTTCGTGATCGATACGGACATACTCATACCGGCGATCGGTCAGGCCGTCGACTTCTCCTTCCTGGAAAAGAGGGAGGACTTTACCATAACGAAATGGAACACCTTCGGGGTCGACCAGGAGACCTTCGAGACGAACGTGCCGGGCGTGTTCTCCGCCGGCGACTGCGAAACGGGCCCCGACGTCCTTGTCCGCGCCTGCGGCAACGGCAAGCGCGCCGCCTGGAAGATCGATGAGTATTTGAAGGGCGAGAAACCGAAGGCCCGCATGAGCGAGAAGTTCGTGAAGTTCTTCGGCGATGTCAAGGTCTACGACAAGAACGAGAACGTCGGTCTTCTGGGTGACAGTGCGAGACATCTTCTGCGGCCGATGGCTCCCGAGGTCAGGAAGTGGACCTTCGACGAGGTGGAAGAGGGTTTCCGGACCGATGAGGCGATCGCGGAGGCTTCACGGTGTCTTCGCTGTTACAGGATAGGCATGATTGCGGTTGGTTGAGAAGGGAACGGGAATGATAACACTCAAGATAGACGGCAAAGAGATAAAGACCGAGAAAGGCAAGACGATACTCGAAGCTGCACGGGAGAACGGCATCTACATCCCCACTCTGTGCTACCACGAGAACCTTCTCCCCATTGGTTCCTGCAGGCTCTGCATAGTTGAGATCGAGGGGTACGAAAAGCCGATGACATCGTGCACCACGGCCGCCGTGGAGGGCATATCGGTCACGACCCGGTCGGAAAAACTCTTCGCCATGCGTCAGGAATACCTCAAGTTCCTTCTCATCAATCACCCCCTTGACTGTCCCATCTGTGACTCCGGCGGGGAATGCCGTCTGCAGGACCTCGTTTTCGAACACAAGATCGAATCCGTCGACCTTACCGCCGGGCGGGAGCCCAAGAAAGCGAAACCTTACGCCACGGCGCTGATCAGGTATTCCGAGGACAGATGCGTGCTCTGTCTGCGTTGCGTCCATGCGTGCCGGGAGATCTCCGGTCGCAGGGTCCTGGAACTGACGGGGAGCGGCATAGAAGCGGCCATGGCCCCGAAGACGCCCGAGGACTGTATATCCTGCGGCGAGTGTCTCTCCGTATGTCCTGTCGGAGCCCTCACCGAACAGGAAAGCCCCCTGAAGAGCAGGAAGTGGCAGACGAAGCGGCAGACGACGACCTGTCCTCACTGCGGTTTCGGCTGCTCCCTAGATCTCGACGTGTTCGAGGACAGGTTCGTGACGAAGGTCGTGACCCGTCCGGAGCGTCTTCCCAACAAGGGTTCCCTCTGTGTGATGGGACGCTTCGGGTACGACTTCGCCAACAACGAGGCACGGCTTGCGACGCCGACCGTCAGACAGGGCGCGGCGGTATCAGAAGCCACCCTTGTCGAGGCAGTCGAGGCAACCGCGGCCGCCCTCGCGAAGCTCGACAAGGAGGGTAGGACGATCGGTTTCATCGTGTCCCCCCGGGCGACCAACGAGGAAGCCTACATGATCTCACAGATCGCGGGCACGTTCTCGAAGACCCGGTTCGGGACCGCCGGGTACTACCATACGGGCAGGGTGCTCGAAGCGCTGCGCCGCATGGGAATTCCCTATCCTTACGAATACGATGCGATCAATGGCTGTGATCTTGTGGTCGTTGCCGGTGCCGATCTTCTCGGCAACAACCATCTCCTTGCCAATAAGGTACGGGAGGCGGTCAAGATGAAGGGTGCGAAGGTAGCGGTCGTCGATCCTTCCCCCACGGCACTGACGAGAGCCTGTGACGTGTGGGTGAAGGTCACCCCGGGCTCCGACGCATTGTTTTTCAACGCCGTCGCGTCGCAGCTGATCGCGGACAAAAAGAACGACCCTGAGGCGGGGAGTCTGGAAGGTTTCCCGGGTAGTGCCGGTGGAGGTAAAGGGGATGCAGTACGGACCGGGGCCGACGAGAAGAGCGTGGACAAGTTCTATGCTCTTTTCGCCGCGGCCTCCCGCGTGGCCGTCATATTCGGAACGGGTGTGAGCGACAGGACGGAGAGTATGGAAGCACTCCTCAACCTCTGCCTCGTGAAGGGTGTTCAGAAGGCGGGGGTCGTGATGCCCACCGCGCTCCAGTCCAACGCCGTCGGTGTCCTTTCGGTTCTGCCCGATGCCGTCTCTTCCGGGGATGTTCTGGGTGAGGCGGAGGGCCTCTTTATCTATGAGGACGATCCCTTCCACTACCTCGGCGGAAAGAGAGTGGAAGAGTCATTGAAGAACAAGACGTTTGTGGCGGTTTGCGACATGTTCCCGACGGGCGCCTCCGCGCACGCGCATGTTGTCGTCCCCTCCGGCAGCTTTGCTGAGAAGGACGGCAGCTATGTCGCGGAAGACGGTTTCATGCGCAAGGTGGCGCGTGCTGAAGGCGGATCGTCACCTGGATTCGACTTCCTGAGACTCCTCCTCGACCGGCTGGGCGGCGGTCTGTACAGGGACGAACAGGAGGCATCCACGGTCCTGTTCGGGAAGGAGGTCCTCGTGGCGGACGACAGCGGCAGGGCGATGGTCAGGCCCACGAACGGTCAGGCGCGCCTCGCGTCAGCGGTCAGGGCCGAAGCGGACAAGCCGGCGCGGCCCTTTACCCTTGTCCTGAGGAATGTCTTCTTCCATCATCATCTGGCGGGACAGGGTGTCTACTCGAAGATGGTATACCTCCAGAATCCCGCGGTTGCCGGAGACAGGCTCTTCATATCACCGGAAGACGCCGCGGCACTGGGCATAGCCGACGGTGGTCAGGTCATCGTCGAATCGGACCACGGGACACTGCAGCAGCCTGTCACGGTCAAAGAAGGCCTTGGCAAGGGCGTGCTTGAATACAGGATGCTGAAGAACAGGCAGGACATATTGAAACTTGCCGACGAATACGGCAAACACATCGCAGTGACGGTGAAAAAAGGTTAAGGCATGGAATCGCTCTATACTTTGATTGAAATGGTGGTCAAGAACATCGTCGTGGTGCTCGTCCTCATGGGGTGCGTGGCCTACACCACTCTCCTCGAGCGAAAGCTCCTCGGCCGTCTGCAGGTCAGGCCCGGTCCCAACAGGGTGGGGCCTTTCGGTCTTCTTCAGCCGATCGCGGACGGCGTCAAGTCCTTCTTCAAGGAAGATATCATACCCGATGAGGCGGACAAGACCCTTTACGTGCTTGCACCGGGAATATCCCTCTTCGCGGCTCTCTCCATGTTCGCGGTCATCCCTTTCGGAGACACCGTGACCTTCCTGGGCAGGCAGATCAAGCTGGTCGTGGCTGACCTGGATACGGGCCTTCTGTATCTCCTCGCTCTCGCGACCCTGGGTGAATACGGCGTCGTTCTCGGCGGGTGGGCATCGGGGAACAAGTACGGTGTGCTTGGGGCCCTGCGTGCCGCGGCGCAGATGATCAGCTACGAAGTGGCTCTGGGCCTTGCGGTCATCGGTACCATCATCCTCGCCGGGTCCCTCAATCTCCGTGACATCGTTACGGCGCAGGAAGGGATGTGGTTCGTGATCAAGTACCCGGCAGGCTTCCTTTTCTACCTCGTGGCCGGACTCGCGGAGATAAACAGGACGCCTTTCGATATGCCCGAGTCGGAGAGCGAGCTGGCATGCGGTTTCAACATCGAGTACAGCAGTATGAAGTTCGCGACGTTCATGATCGCC
The DNA here is from genome assembly GCA_012719415.1 of Syntrophorhabdus sp. Lineage (NCBI taxonomy): Bacteria > Pseudomonadati > Thermodesulfobacteriota > Syntrophorhabdia > Syntrophorhabdales > Syntrophorhabdaceae > Syntrophorhabdus > Syntrophorhabdus sp. The sequence continues at coordinate 14,486 of JAAYAK010000210.1, read as the reverse complement.
GAGTACGCCCACATGTTCACCGTGGCCGCCATCGTTACCACCCTGTTCCTTGGCGGATGGATGGGGCCCTGGCTGCCCGGTCCGATCTGGTTCCTGATAAAGGTCTTCTGTGTCATCTTCTTCTTCATCTGGGAGAGGGGGACATACCCCAGGTTGAGATACGACCACATCATGCAGTTCGGATGGAAGGTTCTCCTGCCCCTCACCCTGGCCAACGTTGTCGTTACCGCGGCCCTCGTGGCAATGGGGGTGCTGTGATGAAACAGATACTGCCCCTTCTCAAAGGTCTCAGGCTGACGTTCACGCGGGTCTTCACAAAGCCCATAACCTATCAGTATCCGGAGAAGAAACACGAAGTCCCCGAAAGATGGCGTGGTATACACTACTTCAAGAAGAACGAGGCCGGGGAAACGGCCTGTGTCGCCTGCGGCCTCTGCGTCAAGGTCTGCCCCAACCAGTGCATCACGCTGGAGATAGGCGAGAGATTCGATGGCAAACGCTATCCGATACGATACGAGATCGATCCGTGGCGATGCATCTACTGCGGCTTCTGCCAGGACGCCTGCCCGGTGAACGCCATCAATCTCGGCAAAGACTACGAACAGGCGCATTACCGGAAAGAGGATTTTGTACTGGACATGAAGAAACTCCTTGCCATGTATGAGGATAGAAAATGATCGGCATCGGTATCGGATTCAAATGGTTTATCTTTGTTGTTGCGGCCCTTGTGGCGACGGGATCGTCGCTCATGATGGTGACAAGGAAAAACCCCATCCACAGCGCCCTCTGGCTGATCGTGACCTTCTTCTCCGTCGCGATCCTCTATGTGCTGCTCAACGCGACGTTCATCGCCGTGGCCCAGGTCATGGTCTATGCCGGGGCGATCATGATGCTCGTCCTTTTCGTCATAATGCTGATCCACCTGGAATGGGGCGCGCAGTGGAAGAGAAAGCTTTCCTTTGCCAAGCTTATAGGCGGGGTCATTACCATAATGCTTTTCCTGCAGGTTCTGGCGGGGGTGTTCACGTATAGCGACGCGGGACAAAAAGGGGTTTGGAGCGTTCAGAAGATGGCCGAGGTTGGCAATGTCAGGGCCGTGGGTACGCTCCTCTACGGCAAGTATGCCTTCGCCTTCGAGATCGCCTCGATACTTCTCCTCGTAGGCATCGTCGGGGCCGTACTGCTTGCGAGGAAAAGAAAGGATTAGGAGGGAGAGAATGTTGCCCGAGATACCGCAGACCCTCTATTACCTGCTTTCGGCGGTGCTCTTCACCGTGGGGGCGGTGGGTGTCATTACACGGCGGAACGCGATCGTGATCTTCATGTGCATAGAGCTCATGCTGAACGCGGTGAACCTGAGCTTCATCACCTCGGGGAATTTTCTCAATTCACTGGACGGGACCATCTTCGTCATCTTCATCATGGCCGTTGCGGCAGCGGAGGCGGCGGTGGGGCTCGCCATATTCGTGCTCATATTCAGGCTGAAGGGCACGGTGCACGTTGACGATTTTAATCTGCTCAAGGGGTAAAGAAGGGGTTTTAAATGGCTGACCTTATCTGGCTTATACCGGCGTTTCCGGCAATCGGGTTCCTCATAAACGGCCTTGTCGGGATTCGTTTCCCGAAGACACTGACCGCCTGGGTTGCCTGCCTTTCGGTCATAGCATCCTTCGCGGTGTCGGCAACCATCTTCGTCCAGTTCCTGCAGCTTGCGCCTGAAAGCAGGGTCTTCGAGAAGACCGTTTTCGACTGGATCGTGTCCGGGGATTTCAAGACACAGATCGGTTTCAGGATCGACGCCCTGTCGATAATCATGTGCCTCGTCGTGTCCGGTGTGGGGTCCCTGATACACATATATTCGGTGGGTTACATGCATGACGACCCGGGGTTCAGGCGGTTCTTCTGTTATCTCAACCTCTTTGTCTTCATGATGCTCACGCTCGTGACGGGTGACAATGTCCTTCTCATGTTCGTCGGATGGGAGGGTGTGGGACTCTGCTCGTACCTGCTCATCGGCTTCTGGTACGAGAAGGATTCCGCCTCCAATGCCGGCAAGAAGGCTTTCATCGTGAACAGGATCGGAGACTTCGGCTTCCTCCTCGGTGTGTTCACCCTCGTGGGAGCCCTCGGGGCCGCCGGGGTCTGGACTCTGAAATTCTCGGAGCTCCAGGCGAACGCCCATCTTCTCGGTCCTGGCCTGGCAACGATAATAACCCTTCTTTTCTTCGTGGGTGCCACGGGCAAGTCGGCACAGATACCTCTGTATGTGTGGCTTCCCGACGCCATGGAAGGCCCGACGCCTGTCAGCTCGCTGATCCACGCCGCGACGATGGTTACCGCCGGCGTCTACATGATCGCCCGGCTGAACTTCCTCTATGTCCTTGCTCCGACGACGCTGCTTGTTGTCACCGTCGTGGGTCTCTTGACAGCGTTCTTCGCGGCGACCATAGGCTGCGCGCAGTATGATATCAAGCGCGTCCTTGCTTACTCGACGGTGAGCCAGCTCGGCTACATGTTCGTCGGCGTCGGTGCCGGGGCCTATGCCGCGGGCATCTTTCACCTCATGACCCACGCCTTCTTCAAGGGCCTGCTCTTTCTCGCCGCGGGCAGCGTGATGCACGCGATGAGCGGGGAGCTCGACATGAGGAAGATGGGCGGCCTGCGGAAGAAGATACCCATCACGTACTGGACCACCTTGATCGCCTGCCTGGCGATAGCCGGCGTCCCGGGCCTGTCGGGTTTCTTCAGCAAGGACGAGATACTCTGGATGGCCTTCAGCAGGTACCACAGTTTCTGGTTCTGGGCGCTGGGCGCGGTCACCGCTGGGCTCACAGCCTTCTACATGTTCAGGATGTTCTTTAACACCTTCCACGGCGAATGCAGGGCGTCAGAAGAGGTGAAGCATCATATCCACGAATCGCCGAAGGTCATGACGATACCGCTCATGGTCCTGGCGGTTCTCAGCATCATCGGAGGCTATGTCGGCGTGCCCCACCTGCTGGGGGGTTCGAACCACATAGAGAAATGGCTTGAGCCGGTCGTCGGTCACCATGCCCCGGCCGCGGCAACGCATTCAGGCGGTTTCGGCATTGTGAGCACGGCGTTCGCCTCGGCCGCCGAAGGCCACGGGGCGGAAACCAGCGCGGAGATGCAGCTCATGATCGGGGCCATCATCATCGGCCTGTTGGGGATATTCATCGCCTGGTTGTTCTACATGAAGAACCCCAATATCCCGAAGAGGTTCGTGGAGAAGTTCCACGGCCTGTTCACGCTGGTGCACAACAAGTATTTCGTGGATGAACTGTACGGATTCATATTCGTGAAGGGACTGTTCAAACTCGGAAAGGTCTGCAAGGACTTTTTCGACGAGACGATCATCGACGGCATCATAAACGGGATAGCCGCGGCGCTGTCGGGCATCGGCAGTCTCATCCGGAAGATACAGAGCGGATTCGTTCAGGGCTATGCGTTTGCGATAATATTCGGCGCGATCATCGTTATCGGCTATCTTATTTCGAGAATCTTGTGAAGGTGTGTTCATGACGGTAATGTCGGTCCCAATACTCAGCTTCCTCATATACTTTCCGCTCCTCGGGGCAGTGATCCTGCTTTTTGCCAATCGCAGGAATGCTCAGTTCATCAAGGTCTTCACCCTTGTCATCTCCCTGATAGAGCTCGCCGTGTCGCTCCCTCTCTTCTGGAAGTTCGATGACGCTGCGAAGACGATGCAGTTCGTTGAAAAGGCGGACTGGTTTCCCGAATGGGGCATCAGCTACTTTCTGGGCATAGACGGGATCAGTCTTCTGCTTGTCCTCCTGACGACATTCCTTACGGTCATATGCGTGCTCTGTTCCTGGAAGGCCATCGAGGACAAGGTCAAGGAGTACTACATAACCTTCCTCTTCCTGGAAACGGCGATGATAGGGACACTCTGCGCCCTGGATCTCGTGCTTTTCTACGTGTTCTGGGAACTGATGCTGATCCCCATGTACCTCCTCATCGGTGTATGGGGCGGCCCGCGGAGGATATACGCCGCCATAAAGTTCTTCCTTTTCACCATGGCGGGAAGCGTCCTCATGCTCGTTGCGATCCTGACGCTCTACTTCTTCTACTACAACAGCACCGGCGTGTACACCTTCAACGTCCTTGAGCTCTACAAGGCAAGTGTTCCCATCGCGAAGCAGTACTGGCTCTTCGGGGCCTTTGCCCTTTCCTTTGCCATCAAGGTTCCCATGTTCCCGGTGCACACCTGGCTGCCGGACGCCCATACGGAAGCGCCGACGGCGGGCAGCGTCATTCTCGCCGGGGTTCTCCTGAAGATGGGGACCTACGGTTTTATCCGGTTCGCAATCCCTCTTTTCCCGGCCGCGGCGATCGACGCGATTCCCCTCATGTCGATACTGGCGGTTATCGGCATCATCTACGGCGCCATCGTCAGCATGATGCAGCCTGACCTGAAGAGGCTGATCGCCTTCTCGAGCGTAAGCCACCTCGGCTACGTTATGCTCGGAATATTCGCCTTCAACATGCAGGGGGTTCAGGGCGGTATCTACCAGATGCTCAACCACGGCATATCAACGGGCGGCCTCTTCCTTATCGTCGGCATGATATACGAGAGAAGGCACACGAGGATGATAGCCGACTTCGGCGGCCTTTCGAAGGTGATGCCCATATTCGCCACCTTTTTCATGATAATCACCCTTTCATCCGTCGCATTGCCGGGAACGAACGGTTTTGTCGGCGAGTTTCTGATCCTGATGGGTGCTTTCAAGAATAACGTTGTCTACGGTACGCTCGCGACCACCGGCGTCATATTGGGAGCGGTCTACATGCTCTGGATGTTCCAGAGAGTGATGTTCGGGGTGGTGACGAAGGAAGAGAACAGGAACCTGAAGGACCTTGACGGCCGCGAGATCCTCATACTCACGTGCATGGTGTTCTTCATAATCCTGATGGGTGTGTACCCGAAGATGTTCTTCAAGAAGATGGACACGTCAGTGACAGAATATCTGGCCTTTGTGAAGCAGAAGAGTGCCCAGGCGCGGGTTCTCGAAGGGAACACGGTCCCGGCGAAGATGGCCCGGGAAGTGACGAACACGAATATGACAAGATAGGGGTGCCTGTTAATGGACGCTTCAATGATACCTGCCTGTGAGTTTAGATGGATAATGCCCGAGATCATGCTGGCCGGGTGGGGGCTTCTGTTGCTTATCGTCGGCGGCCTGACGAGGGGACCTGTCGCCTCGAAGACATGCGGTGTGCTTTCCGTGGTCGGGTCCGTTTGCGCCCTGTACTTCACGGTGAACCTCTGGGGTGCGAACCAGGAGGTGTTCAACCAGCTCTATACCATCGATAATTACGGGACCTTCTTCAAGGGTCTCTTCATAGCCATCCTTGTCCTCGTGTCCGTGGTTTCCCTCAGCTACGCTGACCGGGAAGAGATAGGGTCGGGGGAATACTACGCGCTCCTGATGTTCGGGGTTCTCGGCATGATGGTCATGACATCGTCGCATCATTTCGTCACGATCTTCATCGGCCTCGAGGTCATGTCCCTTTCGATCTATGTGCTCTGCGGGCTCCTGAGAGGCAACCTGTCGTCCGTGGAGGCGGCGCTGAAGTATTTTCTCCTTGGCGCCTTCGCGACGGCATTCCTGCTCTACGGGATGGCAATGATCTACGGGTCCACGGGGCTTGTGGATGTGGCCGAGCTCAAGAAGTTCTTTCTCATGAAGCAGCCCTTTTCGGCGACGATGTTCATAATAGGTCTGGGGTTTCTCATCGTCGGCTTCGGTTTCAAGATAGCCTCGGTGCCCTTTCATATGTGGACGCCCGACGTGTACCAGGGCGCTCCGACCTCCATCACCGCTTACATGGCGACGGGTGTGAAGGCTGCGGCCTTCGGGGCCCTGATACGCGTCTTCTTCACCGCCTTCGTTCCCTTCCAGTTCGGCTGGTCGGAGATTATCTGGGTGCTGGCGGTGCTGACGATGTGTGTCGGGAATATCACCGCTCTTGTCCAGCGTGATATCAAGCGGATGCTGGCGTATTCGAGCATCGCCCACGCCGGATACATACTGGTCGCTTTCATAACGGGCGACAGGACGCTTGCGTCAAGCATGCTCTACTATCTCATGGCCTACTCCTTCATGAATATCGGCGCCTTTACGGTGGTCATCGTTCTGCAGAAGAAGGGCGAGAACAGCAGCGACCTCGACAGTTACGCGGGCCTCGGTACCCGACACCCCTTCGTAGCGCTGTGCATGAGCATCTTTCTCCTGTCCCTTGCCGGGGTACCACCACTGGCCGGCTTCATGGGAAAGTTCTATGTCTTCAGCACAGCGGTGAAGGCCCAGTATTACTGGCTGGCCATCATCGGTTTCCTCAACAGCGTTGTGGCGGCATACTACTATCTCAGGGTGATGATGTACATGTACTTCAGGGAGACCATCGGCGAGCCGGGGACGGCCGACAAGGCTCCGGGATATGGGCTCGTCATGCTCATCTGCATATGGGCCCTTCTGCATATGGGGATCTTCCCGAAGGCTTTTCTCCTTATGGCCCAGAAGGCAGTCGGTATCTTCAGCTAGATCGGCGACAGGCAAGTAGTTCAGCATATTCCGCGGCTGGCCGTGAGTTTATTGTTCACGGGCAGCCGTTTCGTTTCCAGCCGGATCGGGTATATCTCCCCTGGGTAAGCGTTCTTCCAAATGAACGCGAGCGGCATCTTTCTTGATATTCCGGCACAATGGTGTAAAGTATCCACAACGGGCCCGACCGATGCCCGTGACAGGAGGGTGATATGAGGTTTGCCGTCATAGGGTTTTTCTGCGCTGTCTGTGTTGCCCTGTTCCCCGCATTGGATGCGTGCGCCTCCGGAACCTGCCGGGACCTTGTTATGCAGGGTCGGTTCGGCGATGCGGTGCAGGAATGCACCAAAGGCATAGAGTCCGGCAGGCTTTCGAAAGAGGCCCTGGCCGGCGAACATGCCTGGCGGGGGTTCGCGTATATGGGTATGGGTGATGCTGGCAAGGCCATGGGCGACTTCGACAGCGCCATCGACATGGACCCGAAGACCGACACGGCATATCTCGGCCGCGGACAGATCCATGAGCTGAAGAAGGATTACGGGGCCGCGCGTGCGGATCTGTCGAAAGCGATAGAGATCGATCCGACCAACTCGGCCGCCCTGGCACACAGGGGGATGATATCCTACGTGGAAAAGAGATACGACGAGGCCCTGGCAGACCTGGGGAGGTCGATCGAACTCGACCCGAAGAACGTCAGGGCGCTATGCTTTCGCGGGAACACATACGCGGCAATGAAGGAGCACGAGAAGGCGGTCGATGACTATACGAGGGCGCTTGACTTGAGCCCCGGGGACTTTTTGAGCCTTCTCGGTCGGGGTCTTGTGCAGAAGAAGATGAAGCGTTACGAGGAGGCGTTGGCCGATTACGAAGCGCTGATAAAGGTTGCCCCGAATTTCTGGCAGGCCTACCAGGGGAGGGCGGACATCTATGCCGCGACGAAGAAGTACGGCAGGGCGATCGAAGACCTCACGAAGGCGATAAAGATCGACCCGACACAGGTTATCCTCTATTCCCAGAGGGGGTTAACGTATGTTTTCTACAGGCGGCCGGACAGGGCGGAGCAGGATTTCACAAAGGCCATAGCGCTGAGTCCCGCAAGTCCGGTGCTTTATGTGACCCGGGCCGCCCTGTACAGGGAGATGAAGCGTCTCGACGATTCCGCCGCCGACCTCCGGAAAGCGGTGGAGTTAAAACCGGACCACCTTGCCGCGATAATGCTCCTCGCAAGGGTGGAATCCCTCAGGAAGAACGTGTCGGAAGCGTGCGAGTGGCTGAATCTGGCCTACGGGAAAGGGGGGCTGCGGAACAGGAGCATCGTCGCCAGGGAAAAGGATTTCGACAACATACGATACAGCGAATGCTATATGAAGTTCATGGAACGGTAGGAAAGAGAAAACAGCTCAAACCGCTTGAGCCGTTTAAATTGCTTGAACGTGAAAAGATCCGAGGATCTTGAAATGCCCACGGTGCTGTGATTTTCGTCTCTTAGCGTTCAAGCGGTTCGAGCGGCTCAAGCGGATGCAGCCATTTTGTCAGGGATCGGGAACGAATACGCGGTGGGCGGGGACCCAGGTGTCTCCCACCTTCTGGGCGGGGATGATCGTCCACTGGCCGGAGGCCTCCTTCTTACTGTACCGGGCAAGGAAGTCAGGATCGGGGGAGGCGTAAGGCTGGCGGTTATCGATCGGCCGATATGCCGGTTGAGAGACCGTGGGCTGCGTCGGCTGTCGCGAACTCTGGTTCATGGCACCGATCACCAGGGCGCCGGCGAGGACCGTGCCGGCGAGGACCGCGGCCGGCACCCAGTAGTCACCGGAACACCCGCAGCATCCCCTGTACGGTCCGTGATAATACCGCCGTGCCTCTCCAATGGTTGGCGCAACGAGGGAAAGGCAAACAATAATCGTGAGTATCGCAGCCACCTTTCTCATAACACTCATGTAAGTATATCACCCTTCGCCGGGAATGTAAGCATTTTTATACCAATGTAATTCAATGCTCACCGTCCCAGCGTTCTCTCGAGGACGAGGACGGCGGTTTCCACGTATTTCGGGCACAGGGTATGGAAAAGGTCCTTCTCGAGGGCCTCGTGATATCCCGCCAGGCTTGAGATATCGCACCCGAGGAGTTCCCGGCAGGCGATGGAGCCGTGGGCCTCTGTGAACTCGCGGGCAAACCCCTGTATCGCCCCGTACATGGCCTCCTTGGCGGGCCTGTCGACGTTGGACGCGTACCCGCGGTCGAGGCCGATGACCATGAAAGCGCCCGTCACCGCGCCACAGGTAAGACCCATCGCCCCCATGCCGCCGCCAAAGGAGCTTGCCATTTTCAAGCCCTTCTCGGGGTCGAGCCCCAGTTCCTCCGCGAAGGCCAGGAGGACCGACTGCGCGCAATTGAGCCCGCTGGCAAATGCCTCAAGGGCGTTTTCCTTTCTTGTCATGACATGTCTCCCTTCCGTGCTCCTGTGTGTTCTGGTCTATCCGGCCGTATCCACAACCGTGGTTCCCGATGTGGAATGGCCGGCGGCGTTACCCGGTTGGTCTTTGCACCATGGTAACAGAGGGCGGTCTTCGCTGTCAACACGGCAAGCCCCGACAGGCCTTGTATTCATCCTTCTCGCAGGTTATACTAAGGCGCGTTGAGATCACCCTTTCTGTAAGGATTCATGATGAAAAAGTTCTTCTACCCCGAAAGTATCGCCGTGTTCGGTGTTTCCGAAGCACAATCCAATCTTGCCCGTGTCATAGTGGAGAACCTTGTCCGCTTCGGGTTCCGGGGCGACATCTACCCCGTCGGGACGGCTAGCGGCCTGGTAGCGGGGATAAGGATAATGGGGGGCCTCGATGAGGTGGCGGTTGCGCCCGACCTCGCCGTGGTGCTCGTGCCCGCCCGGTACGCCCCTCAGACCCTGGAGGCATGCGGGAGGAAGGGGATACGTAACGTGGTCCTTGAATCGGGTGGCTTCAGCGAGTTTTCCGGCGACCGCCGGGCACTGGAAGCTGAGGTGCTTTCCATAGCAGAGCGGCATGGCATGACTATCGTCGGCCCCAACTGCTTCGGGGTTGTCAATCTCGAGATCGGCGTCGTTCTGCCTTTCTTCATCATCGACCCGGAATACATGAAAGAAGGATCGGTGTCGCTCATCTCACAGAGCGGCGGTGTTTTCTACGATACCTGCATGCTCTGCTCCGTCGAGAACGTGGGTCTGCGAAAGCTTGTAAGCATCGGCAACAAACTCATGTCGAACGAGAACGACATACTCGAGTACATCCTCGGGGACGGGGGAACGGGTGTCGTGGGGCTCTACCTGGAGAATTTCTCCGACGGCAGACGGTTCATGGGCCTTGCCGCCTCGTCGGACAAACCCATCGTGGTCCTCAAGGCCAACAGGAGCCCGTCGAGTGGTGAGATAGCGAAATTCCACACCACCGCGCTCGCCGGTGACGATGATGTGGCCGACGCGGCCATGCGGCAGGCGGGTGTCATCAGGGTGACCAATTTTCAGGAGATGGTGGACTGTTTCAAAGCATTCAGCCTGCCCGTGCTTCAGGGCAGGAGGCTTGCCCTTATCTCGCGGTCCGGCGGCCACGGTGTTTTGAGCGCCGATGCGGCCAGACGATACGGCTTTGAGTTTGCCAGCCTCTCCGATGGCTTCTACGAAGGGATCGCGCAGAAAAAACTCAACGTCATCGCGGCGACGAACCCGCTGGACATCGGAGATGTCTACGATCTCAACGAATACGGCCCCATCCTCGAGATGGCCCTTCAGGAGAACGGAGTGGACGGGGTTGTCTTCGTTGTCACCTACAGTTCCGAGAGTGACGGCGGCAAGGTGAGGGATTTTCTCCGTTTCGCCTCGCGGATCACACCGCTGTATGACAAGCCGGTCGCCCTTTGTGTCGTGACGAACAGGGCGGAATGGTTCGGCGTCAAGGAGGCGGCCGAGCTTCCCGTATTCACCGATGTGGACCAGGCGATGAGGGCCCTTGCCTGGTCTTACGGGCATTATCTGGCGAAGAGCTGCGGATCCTGCGCTTTCCCGGAAGACTTTGCGCGCCTGCCGTCGGGGGTTTCGGCCGGTGACGGGTCCGGCAGACGCTTCCTCGATCCCGAGGAGTGTTTTTCCCTGCTTTCGCAATGGGGTCTGCCTATCGCGGACCACGCCGCCGCGCGAGGCCGTGATGAAGCGCTGGCGGCCGCCGCGCGCCTGGGATACCCTGTGGCCCTGAAGGCGGGTGAAGGCAGCCTCCTGCACAAGTCGGAGGCGAAAGGCGTGGCGCTCGGTATCATGCGCCCCGAAGACCTCCTGAATGCCCTCAATTCGATGGACGCAAAGCGATATCTGATCCAAAGGATGGCACCCCCGGGTCGAGAGGTCATCATCGGGGGGCGCTTCGACAACGAGTTCGGACCCGTTGTCGTCTGCGGACTTGGCGGCATATACGTCGAGATCCTGGCCGACAGGTCCATTCGGGTCGCGCCCGTCAATGATGAGGCTGCCGGCAGGATGATCGCGGAATTGAAAGGCGCTGCGATCCTTGAAGGGGCCCGTGGCAAAAACCCGGCAGACATACCCGCCCTCAGGGACGTAATCGTCCGGGTGTCGAGACTTCTCGCGGGAAACCCGGGCATCGTCAATCTCGACATCAACCCGGTGATCGTCTACGATGAGGGCGAAGGTTGCGTGATTGTCGATGCCAAAGTGGAAATGACCGATTGAGACGACCTCCGGTTCGCCGGCTGGCAAAACGGTTTGTAAAAGATCGCTTCATGTGATACAACCTACCTGAGATATGCCAAACAATCTTCTGCGACAGATACCGAAGGTGGATTCCATACTTGAGAGCGCCGGCTGGGCGTCCCTTGTCTCCGCTTGTCCCGAGTCCATAGCGAAGGATGTCCTTCGCGAGCATCTCGATTCCCTGCGTCTCGACATAAGGGAAGGACGGGCGGCCGTCGTGCCTTCCATAGACGAGATCGTGACCGCCGTGGGCATAAGAGCGGCTGCCCTCATCGAGCCGGGGCTGAAAAGGGTCATCAACGCCACCGGTGTCATCATCCACACGAACCTGGGAAGGTCGCTCCTCGCGAGGCGCGCGGTGAATGCCATCATGCGTGTCGCGACAGGCTATTCCAACCTCGAGTACGATATCGAGAAGGGTGTGCGGGGCAGCCGGTACGACCATTGCCGGTCCGTCTTGAGGAGACTTACCGGCGCGGAGGATGCCCTTGTCGTCAACAACAATGCCGGCGCGGTCTTCCTTATCCTCAATACCCTGGCGGAGGGCAAAGAGGTGATCATCTCCCGGGGCGAGCTCATCGAGATCGGCGGCTCCTTCAGGATACCCGACGTGATGAAGAAGTCCGGCGCCGTGCTCAGGGAAGTGGGGACCACGAACAGGACCTACATCGAGGATTTTGAGCGGGCCATCTGCGACAACACCGGCCTTATCATGAAGGCGCATACGAGCAACTACCGCATCCGCGGTTTCACCCACGAGGTGCCGTCGGAAGAGCTCGTTGCGCTCGGGAAGAGGTACAATATTCCCACCTATCACGACACGGGCAGCGGACTCTTCTACAACTTCGAAGGCCTCGGGGCCTCAGGTGAGCCCCTGATACCGGACGAGTTGAAGAAAGGTTTCGATGTCATATCCTTCAGCGGCGACAAGCTGCTGGGAGCGCCCCAGGCGGGGATCGTGATCGGCGGGGAAGGTTGCCTCGAAGCCATGAAGAAGAATCCCATGACAAGGGCCCTGCGCCCAGACAAGTTCACCCTTGCCGGCCTCGAGGCGACGCTGCTTCTCTGTCTCGATGTCGATTCAGCGGCCGGCGGAATTCCCACCATCAGGATGATCCTTGAAGACAAGGGGGCCGTCGCGAAGAGGGCGAGGCGGATCGCCTCGCAGTTGAGGAAGGAATGCCCCGACGCAGGGGTCTCCACCATCGACGTCGATTCCGAGGTGGGAGGCGGGAGCTTTCCCGATATGGTCATCCCTTCCGTCGGTGTCGCCCTCGAGCCCCGAACGATGACGATCGCGACCCTGGAGGCGAAGCTCAGGCGCCTGCCTCTTCCCGTCATCGCGCGGATCGAAAGGGAAAGGCTCATACTCGACGTGAGAACGGTCCTCACCGAGGACGAGGGAGATCTCGTCGCGGCTGTGACCGCTGCCTTTGAGAATGACCGATAGTTTCAGGATCGTCTGCGACGCACGTGATGTGCGGCTTGATGTTTTTCTCTCCGAAAGGCTGTCCCTGACACGAACGAAGGTGAAAGAGATGATCGACGGCGGCCACGTGCGCGTGGACGGCAGGACGCCCAAGCCCGCGATGCGCCTGAAGGAGCACATGCAAATAGAGGGGGAGGTTCCGCGGGAGACGGTCCCTGATGTGGCGCCGGAGGAGATACCCCTCGATGTCCTTTACGAGGACGATCACTTCCTGGCCATAAACAAGCCGGCGGGCATGGTCGTCCATCCCTCTTTCGGTCACAGCTCGGGGACGCTGGTGAACGCGGTGCTGGGATACCTGGGCGAGAAGCGGGTGATGGGTGATGGGTCATGGGTCATGGGAAATGAGGAGGGCGCCACGACGGTGGTGGGGATGAGAGCGGGGATCGTGCATCGGCTGGACAAGGGGACGACGGGAGTTATTCTCGTCGCTCGTGACGAGAGGACGCAGGAGAGGCTGTCGGCGCTCTTCAAAGACAGGAAGGTCCGGAAGACGTATCGGGCGGTCGTCGAGGGGGTGCCCGGCCTCGATTCCTGGACGGTGGAGGGAAATATCGGGCGCCATCCCGTGGAGCGAAAGAAGATGGCCGTGCTGCATTCCGGGGGAAGGCAGGCAAAGACGGACTTCAAGGTCCTTGAGAGGCTCAAGGGTTTTTCCTGCGTCGAGGCCTATCCCGCGACGGGCAGGACACACCAGATACGGGTCCATCTGAGTCACGCCGGCTATCCCGTTGCCGGTGACGAGACATACGGCAGAAAGGCGAAGAGGTCGGCGTTACGACCCCTTCTCCATGCGTACCGGATAGAGTTCATCCATCCCGTGACCTCGAAACCCGTGACCATCGAGGCTCCCGTTCCCGCGGACATGGTCGATTTTCTCGAAAAACATCGTGGACAAGGGCGCTAGAAAACCCGTAAACTACTACATAAACGATGTTTTGCAGGGAAGGGACGGGGCTGTGAAGGAATTTGTACGCGAGAGCAGGAACGATTGGGAGTATTACCATGTCCCGGGGTTGACGAAGGCGGGTATCGTGCACGGGTTCTTTACCCGGCGCTCGCCTGCGTCCCCGCTTAAGGGACATCAGGCGGAGGCGTTCCTCGACGCCTTTTCCCTGGGTGACGCCGTCGGGCTCAGCCAGGAGCATGGAACCGATATCCACGTGATCGGCAACGGTGACAGACCCGTGAAGGGCGATGGGATCCTCCTGTACAAACGGGGTATCGCCGGGGTGATCAACACCGCGGATTGCCTCTGTATTATCCTCGTCGATCCCGGCTTTCCCATGGTCTCCATCGTTCACGCTGGCTGGCGCGGTACCCTCAGGAAGATAGCTTCCCGGGCGGTCGGCATGATGACGGAGCGGGGAGCGGCGACGCAGCGCATGCTTGCCCTCATGGGTCCCTGCATCCGCGGCTGTTGCTACGAGGTCGGCAAAGAGGTCGCGGACGCGTTCCTCGACGCGGGTTTCCCCGGAGACGTCCTCACCTCTGTCAACGGCTCGCTGCACCTCGACCTTGCGGCCGCGAACGCGCACCTCGTCCACGAGGAGGGCGTCCATTCCATCTGTGACACGGGATTGTGCACCTACTGCGGCGACGGCGATTTCGTCTCCTATCGCAGGGGTGCCCGCAACGCCCGGCAGATGAATTTTGTGGCAATAAAAGA
>JAAYAK010000209.1 GCA_012719415.1 Syntrophorhabdus sp. | reverse complement strand
TGTCGATGAGAACGATCTCTGTCCCGAAGCCCTTCATGACAATGGTGTAGGCAGCCGTGGAACCTACCAAACCCGAGCCGACAATACCTATCTTCATGGCTTTCATCTCCTTCTTTTCTGTTCCCACCCCTCCGACCGTACCGGGGAGGGGGCGGCCGGCACGATGACGGGGAATAATGCCACAACGAAACGCGGCAGACCGGAGGTCGATGAATTTCCTCGGTCTTTGGACGTGTCACACTTGCGCCCGGGCGTTTTTTGACCTATCCTTACTTCATGCCCTCGCCCGTGAGATTCTCCATCATGACCTACAATGTGCACAGCTGCATCGGCAACGATGGGAAGGATATGCCCCGGAGGATCGCCCAGATCATCGCGGCGCTCGATCCCGATATCGTGGCGCTCCAGGAACTTGACGTGGGTCTCAGCAGAACGGGCGGGGTGGACCAGGCACACCTCATCGCGTGTGAACTGGACATGTTCTTCCATTTCCATCCCAGCCTCCACATTCAGGGAGGGCGCTACGGCAATGCCATACTCAGCAGACACCCCATCCGGCCCGTGAAGGCCGGCGCTCTCCCCTCGCGGCGCAAGGAACCCCGCCGGGGTGCTCTCTGGGTCGAGGTCGACATCGAGGGACACGCCATCCAGGTCATCAATACCCACCTCGGGGTCACGCCTGTGAGGCGCAGGACACAGTCGGCGACTCTTCTCGGTCCCGACTGGCTGGGCAACCCCCGGTGCCGTCCACCGGTGGTCCTTTGCGGCGACATGAACGCGACCCCCGGCTCCTACGTCCATCACAGCTTTTCGCGGGAACTGACGGACGCCCAGCTCTTGCTCCCGGGACGTCACCGCCCCAGGAGAACCTGGCCGAGTATCACCCCCTTCCTTCGCCTGGACCATGTCTTCCTTTCGCGGGACATACTCGTCAGAAACGTCAGGGTCCCCCGATCCATGATCGCGAAGATGGGTTCCGACCATCTCCCCCTGCTCGTGGAGGCTCAGTTATTGGAGCCGCCCTCAGAGAAAGATCACCTTTCCGTCGGATGAACGCTTTCTGACGCCCCTGCGCGCCCTGTCGATAAAACCAAGCGCCTCAATGCCGCGCAGGACTTCGCAGGCACTGTCGGCGACGGATGAACGGGCCGTTTGTATGTGGATCTCCGGCAAGGTGGGTTTCTCGTACAAGACGCCTGCACCGGGAAGGCTCCCGATCTCTCCTCTATCCGCCTTCCTCCAGAGACCCTTGGGATCCCGCGACCTGCAGACGGATTCGGGACAGTCCACGAACACCTCCGCGAACTTCTCGATATGAAGGCGCGCGGTGGCTCGATAGTAACGCCGGGGCGCGGTGGCACAGATCGCCACGTTAACCCCGCTTTCGGTGAGGTGTTCGGCAAGATATACCAGAACGCCATAGAACCAGTCCCTCTCCTCATCCGTATAGAGAGGCCGCGGCGTCAGCACCTTCCGCAGCCTGGCGGAGTTGAGGACGACAGCCGTCACCCCCCGCTCCGACAGCATTCCGCACGTCATTTCAGCCACCGTCGTCTTTCCCGACGACGGCAAACCGGTGAACCACAACGCGAATCCCGGTCGTGCAGCGGACTCTATCACCATCCCTTCCCCCTTCCCCGGCAGGACAGCATCGGTACCGCTCGATAACTTTTCTTCTCTTCAGTATGATACCGGACACCGCTTCGCGCCCGACAGTCCTCCCGTTCCTGTCCCCGTGATGTGCTGTCGATACCACGGTTCGCCGGTGCCGGAACGGGTGCCTTCCCCCCTTGAGAGTATTCCCTTACCGGCCCCGCATCACCGGATCAGACTCATTATATCTATCCCCCTGGCAGCCTTCTTGAGCAGGCGCCGGTTGTGGAGCACCACGTCGTCTATGATCTCGCCGCACTTGATGCAGCGCCAGACCCAGATGTGGGCATACATGCCGTAAAACCTTTCACGGATCAGAAAGGCATTGCAGCGCGGACAGATGTGTGTTTCCTGAGCATCGAACTTACTCCTCGGTACTCGCCTGCGTACAGGGCCTACTTTCCTTCCCATGGTTCCTCCTTCTTTCCCATGGATCCATTTGTTCACACAGGATGTATCCTCGTTGGAACTCGCCCGGAATATGCAACTTGCCCCGAGCCTGCAATTTGCACGCCATGGGATGGAAAGCGAACGCAAAGGAACATCGGGCAGTGTGTTACGACGGGGAAGGATGTCCGGCCGGGACCCGGGCGCCCTCAGGGTGGTGGGGCAAACAGCCCCTGTCAGGCAGGCATTGTGCCCCACAGTACCCGCGGCTTCCAGGGTTGCCGGTCATTCGTTCTTGAGCTTGCGATAGAGCGTCTTTCTGTCAATGCCGAGCACTTCCGCTGCCCGGGAGCGGTTTCCGCCGGCCTCCGCCAGCACCTCTCCGATGTATTCCCTCTCAAGATCTGCAAGGGTTCTCCCCTTTTCATGGGCGCGGTCGAGGAAGGAACTGCTGTTGGGTCTGGTCATGAGGGAGGGTAGGTCGTCAGGAACAACGGTCTCGCCGCGACACAGCGTGACACCCCTCTGGATAGCATTCTCGAGCTCCCTCACATTGCCCGGCCATGAGTAGTCCATCAGGATCCTCATTGCCTCGGTGGAGACGTGGGTGACCTTCTTCTTGAGGTCCTTGTTGAATGTATTGAGAAAGTGCCTGACCAGAAGCGGGATGTCCTCCTTCCTGTCCCGAAGCGGAGGAAGATCGATGTCTATGACCCGGAGCCGGTAATAGAGGTCGCTTCGGAAGAGCCCCTGGTCTATCCGCGCCTGGATGTCGCGGTTGGACGTGGAAATGACGCGGATATCCGTTGAATATGAGGTCGTACCTCCCAGGGGCCTCACCTCCCTCTCCTCGATGACCCTCAATATCTTGGCCTGAAGCGAGGTGGGCATTTCGGTCACCTCGTCGAGGAAGAGCGTCCCTCCCGCCGCCCCGATAACGAGCCCTTCCTTGTCGACCTTCGCGTCGGTGAAGGCCCCCTTCTTGTATCCGAAAAGCTCGCTCTCCAGCAGGTTCTCGGGGATGGCGGCGCAGTTCACGGCCATGAAAGGCCCGTTCTTCCTGGCACCGTTGTAGTGAATGGCCTTTGCCACAAGCTCTTTTCCGGTCCCGCTCTCGCCCGTGATAAGGACATTGCCCGATGTGTCGCAGACCATTTCGATCAGCTGGTATATCCTCTGCATGAGAGGGCTCTTCCCGATCATCCTGTGGAAGCCGTAGCGGGATTCAAGCTTCCGTTTCAGGCCGAGAACCTCTTTCCTGAGGGATTTTGTCTCCAGGGCCTTGTCGACGGCCAGGATAAGCTCGCTCAGATCACCGCTCTTCGTTATGAAATCGTAGGCGCCCATCTTCATGGCCTGGACGGCTGAATCGACGGACCCGAAGGCGGTGATGAGGATGACGGGTGTCGTGGGGGCAACCTTCTTCGTCTCTTCGAGAAGCTGCAGGCCGTTCTTCCCGTCCATCTTGAGGTCAGTGAGGATGACGTCGAAATCGACCTGGTTTATGAGCTGAGAGGCCATGGCGCTGTCGCCGGCAACGGCGACGTCGAAACCTTCCGAGGTAAGCGTTTCCCTGAGAAGATCGCACCATCTGACCTCATCGTCGATCACCAGTATCCTGTGGAACCTGTCTTTCACCGGAACACCTCCTCGCCCACCGGCGGGACCCTGACCCGCGCGGGCCACCCTTTGCGACAGGAACGATCGGAGTCTTGACCTCATTGTACCCCATTATCGCGGGAACGTAAAGGACGGGCTGGGGCAGAAGACCACTGCCAGGGGGCAAAACGCCCCGGTCTCCTCGTCCCGGCAACCGCGAGCCGCTTACGCTTTTCCCTGTTATTGCAGCCACAGAGAGAGATGGTACATCTTTTGCTTTACCGGGCATGCACGACGTTCGTATGCCGTGCAAGAGTGGAGGAAAGCATCATGATACTCATGCCGAAACCGGGGGAAAAAGTCAAAAGCAAGTTCAACGAGAGGGAATTCATCATCGAACTGGTGGGCGAAAGAATGATAGTCCTCAAGGAAAAAAGGGAAGCCATACGCTTCGTTACCACGATCGACAACCTGCGGTCCTTCTATGAGTACGCCGCAGGCTAAAACGCTTCCTGATGTACCTGATCACATCAGGAAGAAGGAGGGAAACGATGAGACGATCGATTGTTTGCGCCATCCTGGCGATGTCCTTTCTTTTACTGTTCATATCGGCGGCAACATCCATGGACGCCGGAATGACCCGATCGATGACAGGCAAGGTGATCGGTGTCGATGACAATGGAAAGGGCATCTCGATCTCGTCTATGGTCGGCGGAAAGGAGATTGTCGCCGGTGCCATCGTAACGGAGGCGACGACGGTTCATGTCAAGGGCAGGAAAGCGGGTATTACTGACATCAAGGCCGGAGACAGGGTCACGCTGACCTATTCTTACGAGAAGGATGACCTTTACGCAAAAAAGATCGTGAAGAAGTGACGGGGAACTGACACGCGTCCCCGGGTCGGCACGACCGGGGACACTTCCTGTTCTAGTCGGGAAGGGTGAAGCAGAAAGTCGCGCCTCTGCCCGGGCGGCTCTCTGCCCAGATGCGTCCCCCGTGACGGTGGATGATCCTCTTCACCGTGGCAAGGCCTATCCCGTTGCCTTTGTAATCCGTCTCCTTGTGGAAGCGTGAAAAGGGCTCGAATATTCGCCCCGCGTGGGCAGCGTCGAACCCGCACCCGTTGTCCCTGACAAAAACCACAAGGTCCTCATTCTCGCGTCGGGACCCTATCTCAACCATGGCTTCCCCTTCATTTCTGGAGGTGAACTTGTAGGAGTTGTCGATCAGGTTCTCCATGACGATCCTGAGGAGACTGTAGTCCCCTGTCACCGTCAGCGTCTCCGGGGCCATCAATCTCAGGGACCTGCGGGGATAGAGGTCTCCGAAGTATTGCTGGAGGGACCGTGACATCTCCGCCAGGTCCACGGTGGTCCTGTTCATCTCCCCACCGGCGATCTTGAAAAGCCTGAGAAGGTCCCTGACCAGGAACAACGCGTTCTGGCTCGTCTCCCTGATGTATTCTATGTAGTCGTGGCTCTTTTCCCTGAACTCCTCTTCCGCAAGGTCGAGGAGCCTCCGGCTGAACCCGTTGATGACGACGAGGGGAGACCTCAGGTCGTGGGTGACGGAATGCACGAAACCTTCGAGCTCCTTGTTCGTGTCTTCAACGAGGACCAGGTTCTTCGCCAGTTCCGCGTTGAGTGTCCTGATCGACTCCTCGGACATCTTCATTCTGGTGATATCGACAAAGCTCCCGACGGCCCCCACTATCTCGCCGCCGGCCACAAAGGGAGTGGTGTTGGCCAGTATGGGAACGACCTGGCCGTCCGGCCTTATCAGGGCCATCTCCTCGCCTTTCACCGTCTCGCCGTGAAACAGGGACCGGTTGAGGGGAAGCTCCTCGTAAGGGCACACCTGGCCGTCCGGCCTGAAAAGCTCCAGTCCCTTGAGGTCTCCGACCTCATCAAGGTCGGACGGGGTCTTGCTTCCGAACAGGTCCCGGGCACGCCGGTTCGCGTAGACTATCCGCCCCCCCCTGCCTTCCATGACCACCACACCCGCAGGGACGACATTGAGAATGGTCTCGAGGCGCTGCTTTTCCAGCAACACCCGGGTCTCCGACAATCGGAGCTCCTCCTGCGCCTTGTTGAGGCCCATCAGGATGTCCCTGAGGTTGCGGTTCTGGACCCGCAGGCTGTCCGTGCGCTTTCTGACGATCGCGTCGAGGTCCCTGTTGAGCCTCTGGAGTTCCTTTTCCTTTCTCTTGAGGCCCGACACGTCTCCCACGGAGCCGATCCATCCGATCCGCTTGCCTGAGTTGTCATAGAAGGCGGAGTACATGACGAGGGCGTCGAAACGCGTGCCGTCCCGTCTTTGAAGGCTGACCTCAAAGGAACCGGACGTCCTTCCTCCCCGCAAGACCCTCAGGAATGTCTTCCGCGCCTTCCTGCGCTCATTCTCAGGCCAGTAGACGTAGGGGAAACAGCTGCCCAGCAGTTCTTCCCTCGTCCAGCCCACTATCCTGCAGAAGGCCGGGTTGACGTATATCTGCCTGCCATGGTGATCGATGGCGCCGATCCCTATGCTCAGGGACCTGCCGATCGCCTCACGAAAGGAATGCTCCGTCTCTATCTCCGCCTCGTTGCGCTTGAGCGAAGTGATGTCCCGCATGATACCGAGAACGGTGCCGACGTGGCCTGCCGCACCAGCCTCGGGGACAAGGCGCAGGGCGAAGTGCAGCGGGCTTCCGTCCCCGTCGCACATGAGCTCCAGTTCCTGAGGCAACGAACTCGAAAAGGTCTTCCGTGCCAACTTCTTTACCCGGCCCTTTGCCTCACCGGGTAGAAAGTCCCAATCGTCGAGGGAGCCGGGATTCCTCTCCCCCCCCTTCCGGAAAAGGTCGAGCATGACGTTGTTCATGAAGACATGCCTGAGTTTGCGGTCGAGACGGAAAATGCCGTCGGGTATGTTGTCGGCGAATGCCTTGAGCTCAGCCGAAGGTTCCACGGGGGCCTCGTCGAGAAACCCCCGCACGGATCGGAGCGTGCGGTCCTTTCCTGTACGTCTCCGTTCCCTCGGGGTGCTGACGCCGCCAGTGTCAACCAGCAAAGCCTCTGTGGGAGAACGCTTTCCTGAAGGTTTCGGGTCGCCGTCCGGCACACCCGGATGCAGCGGGTAAAGCCTGTCTTCGCCGCCTTTCATAGACCTCCCCGGCAAAAGCTGTTCGCAGATCCTTCGGGGCACCCCTCGCCCCGCGCTGCTTTCCGAACAACCCGAGAGTACTTCCTAAGCAAAAAAACTGAGACCCCGTTAATCCAAGTATATCATAAGTTGCCTTGACGACGTTCTCATGTCGCTCCCCTTCATGCGGACGGGGCGAAAAGGGACACAAGGGGGGCAATTATTCCCATGCGCCGGAGGAGATACGGGTTTACCACTTATCATAAACAGTTGATATTTCAACATTTTACATGCGTCATACCTGCAGGCACGAATCTTGCTCCCTTAAGAGGGCCGAAACCAGGGCATATGTGGGCGGGAGTGTACGGTCTTGGAAGATGGAAAGACGATCCTGATCGTCGACGATGACGAGTATTTCGTCAAGCTTCTTGCGGAAGAACTCGGCGACGAAGGCTACACAACGAAACACGCCTCGAACGGGGTCGAGGCGATCCTTGTCCTCAAGCACTTGAAGCCCAGCCTGATCATCCTCGATATCGTGATGCCCGTCATGGACGGCATGGAAGTGCTGGGGCCCATCGTGCGCAGATACGAAGACGTTCCCGTGATCCTTCACTCCTCCTACGAGGATTTCAGAAAAGACTTCAAAAGCTGGTCCGCCGACGCCTACCTTGTCAAGTCCCCTGATTTCAGGGAACTCAAGGGAGTGATCCGCTCGCTCCTCACCAAGAACCGCCGAAGAAGACCGAGCCGGACACCACGACCGGGGGTGTGATCGCCCGGCATCTCCGGGGAGCCGAAGAACCCGTCGCCGACGAGGCCGGGACAGCCGGGAAGGAAGAAGCGCTTTCTCTGTTCGGCGCTTCGCCACCCGGCCTCCGCAGACCCTTTCCACCCGTGCAGATACGTTGTCTCCAACGATAAAAATAACGTTGACTATCATACATTCCCTGTGATAGAAGAAAAGAGCCGCAAGCGGGTAACAAATGACTCTTCAAGACAGTAAGAAGGATATTTACAGGACGTTGCTCAACTATAGCGCCCTGGGTCTTGAAATGGGTTTTTGTGTTGTCATCGGTCTTGTGGCTGGCTTTTACGCCGACAAATATTTGGGCACGTATCCCTATCTCACGTTCGTTTTTATGATCTTTGGGATGATAGCCGCCTTCAAAGCGGTTTACCGGGCATACAAAAGGCTCAAAAAGGAAGACGATGAGGGAGATTACCGTAACCCAGGTTGAACGCTGCAACATGGCGCTTTTCTTGCTTGGTTCCATCGCGGTCGCCGTCATTACCCGTGATGTCATGGCCTTCTTCAGTTTCGCTGTGGCAAGTGCCATCGTCATCCTGAACTTCCGGCTCCTCAAGAAGATCATCGCCCGGCTCATCCTGAAACAGGAGATCGGGAAAAAGGATATCTACCTCGCCCTTCCCGCGAAGTTCCTCCTCCTCCTGGGAATCCTCACCGTTGTCGTGGTCTATGGGAACGTCAAACCCTTCTACTTTCTCATGGGTCTTTCCACGGTCTTTGTATCTATTTTGATAAGTCAATTGTTGCCGCTTTTCAGTTCCAGCTCGCAAAGGAGACAAGATAATGGGGCATGAAGCTTTTACCTGGGTGTCGTTCATACCTTTCCTCAAGACAATGCCGCCGCATGTGTCGAATGCGATCGTTGTTTCGATCTTTCTTCTTCTCATCGTTTTTCTTGGCTACAGGCAGGTGAAAAAGCTGGAGGACCAGATCGTTCCCGACGAGAAGCTCACCTTCAGGAACCTCGTCGAGATCATTGTTGAGGCACTCACCAATTTCGTCAAGGAGAACATGGGTGAACGGGGACCTCAGTTCATGCTCATCATCGGCACACTGGCCCTTTTCATTCTCTTCAACAACCTTTCCGGTCTCATCCCCGGCTTCCTTCCCGCGACGGACAATGTGAACACGACCTTTGCCTGTTCGCTCACGGTGTTCGTCCTCACACACTATTACGGACTGCGGGAGCACGGGATCAAGTACCTGAGGCAGTTCGTCTTCATCAGTGACATGATGCCGTGGTACGCCAACGTTATCCTCAGCATCCTGATGTGCCCCATCGAGCTCATCAGCCACATTGCGAGACCCATGTCCCTGGGTATAAGGCTCTTCGGCAACATAACCGGTGACCACCTCGTTACCGCCATATTCTTCGCCCTCGTTCCGCTCCTGATACCGGTCATCTTTATGTTCCTCGGCCTCTTTGTCGCCTTTGTCCAGACATTCGTTTTCACACTGCTTTCCATGGTTTATTTTGCAGGTGCCGTTTCCCATGACCATTAATATGATGATGATGCAAGAATACAAAAAAGAAAGGAGTGAATAGTGATGAAAAAGGTTGTGTCCATTTTGATGCTCAGCGGTTTGATCCTCGTTCTTTCCTGCGGCTTTGTGCTTGCGGCTGAGGAAGCTGCAAAGGCCCCCCTCGACTCAAATGTGAAGGCCATGTTGGCCATCGGCGCCGGCGCTGCGATCGGCATCGCGGCTCTTGGCGGCGCACTGGGACAGGGCAAAGCTGCGGCGGCAGCCCTTGAAGGCATTGCCAGAAACCCGGGAGCATCGGGAAAGATCTTCGCCCCGATGATCATCGGCCTCGCCCTCATCGAATCACTGGTCATCTACGCTCTGGTTATCGCATTCATTTTTGTAGGCAAACTCTAAAAAAGCTCTGCAGGGATGGTCTTTCCACAGGACCATCCCTGCAGTTAAGCCCACCATTTCAGACACACACTTCCCGCACCAGGCGCATTGCCTTCCGTTGAAACCAGGTCAAGTCTTGTCTAGTCATATCCTTACAGCAATATCCTGTCCTTGTAAGAGATGGGAATGGATAGGACTAACAGGAATGGATAGGACCTATAGGGGGATAGGACCTATAGGGGGATAGGACCTATAGG
>JAAYAK010000208.1 GCA_012719415.1 Syntrophorhabdus sp. | reverse complement strand
GTCGGTGCCATGAGCGTCGTCGGGCGGTTCTCCCTCGGGGTCCTGACCGAAAAGTGGGGGATAAAACGCTCCTTCATCATAATCCTCTGCTGCCAGTGCTTTACCATGCTCCTTCCCTTCCTCGGCAGCTCCCAGTGGCAGCTCTGGGCGTTCGTCGTCATCTTCGGGTTCGGATACGGGGGCCTTGCCTCCATATTCCCCCTTGCCCACGCCGAGCTCTTCGGTGTGAAGGCCATGGGTTCCCTCTTCGGCATCTCCCTTTTGGGAGCCACCATAGGCGGCTCCGCCGGCCCCCTCATCGCCGGCTTCTCCTTCGACATCACCCGCTCCTATTTTACGGCCTTCGGCGCCGGCGCGATCTCAATAGCCATGGCCATCATTCTCGCCACGGGGATTAAAAAGAAGGGTTGAGAAGAAGGTTCAAAAGTTCAAGGGTTCAAGGGTTTTTTCTCTTGAACTATTGAACTCTGGAACCCTTGAACCCGTTTTTCACCACGCCCACTTCCCGTCGAAGACGATGCCCTGCTTGTTCACGTAGTACGCCCTTTTTCCCCTGTGGAGGATGGTCTCCGTTTTGGGATTCGTCCAGCGCAGACCGCTCGCGTCGCGCCAGGCACGGCCTGGGGTCTCGTAGGTGGATTCCCACGTCCATTCGTAGACGAGGACCCTGTTACCCTTTCCGTCCGTCTCCCAGCGGTCCGGGTTGCCGCGGGCCTGAATGAGGTCCTGCATGGGGCGCCCGACAAATGCGTTTATCTCGGCATTCCTGCTGAGGACCCCACATGCAGTCAGCGACAGGAACAGGTAACACGCGGCGGCAATGATGAAAAACCGCCACAGCCAGGGTGAGATGCGCGTTGTCGTCGATCCGGTGATGGGTACCGGGGATGAGAGCGTTCTCCTTGCTGCCACATTGTCTCCTTTCTTTCCAATGTGACAGATGGCGAAGGAAAAAGTTCCCCTCCCGGTGAAGGAGAAGGTGCATCCGGCGCTCGTGGTAGGCTTTGACATCCCGATGCTCTCGTGCGATATTATTCTTCCGATGACCGACCCCGATTATCTGCCTGTTACCGCCGCCGTTATTAAAAAGGATGGCAGGATACTCATAGCCCGCCGGAAACTTCCCTTTCCGGGTCGCCCCTGGGAGTTCCCCGGTGGCAAGCTCGAGGACGGCGAAACCCTCGAGGAGTGCCTGAGGCGAGAGATACGGGAGGAACTCGGTATCGAGATAGCAGTGGGCCGGCTCATATCATCGAGAAAGCATGTCCTCAACTGCCAGTCGGCCATCATGCTCTACGCCTATGAAGCCCGCCATATCTCCGGCGACATCGTCCTTGCGGACCACGACGAGATTGCCTGGGTCGACCCCGAGGGTCTTGAGGCATATTCCTTCCCAAACCCCGACCGGGACATCGTCAAGGACATTTTGAGAACAGGGATGAGCGACTAGTAGTTGAAGACGCAATCCTTGGCTTCTAAAGAAGAATCCTGGAAAGAGCCGCTTGAGCGTTGGAGGCGGAAAACTGGAAAGAACGGCTTCATTCTGTCGTCAAGAGAATGAGAGCCTTTCCCGCTCAAGCGGTTCAAGCTGTTTGATCGGTTTCCAGGAGCGACAGGAAATAGTCCTTTATCGCCGGCGTCGTTGTCGAAAAGTCGAAGCGGTCTATGAAGGCATCCATGGCAAGGCCCTTGCCTTCGCGAAAGACGGCGTTCAGCCGCGCGTAGACCTCGCCCGCGGGGTCCTCTATCCAGGCCGTGGAGATGATATCCCTGTCCTCTATCCTCAGCATCTCCGCCTTCGCGCGGTAGGGAGCGCTGCACATGATGGGCTTGAAGAACTCCATCTCCGCCTTTCTCGTCATGGCGACGATCTTCGTCCTCATTACGATGGCATACCAGACGATGACGTCGAGGATGCCGAATATCATGCCGCCATGAAGGACCTCGGCGTAGCCCTCGAAGCGGTTATCTATGAGGAGGTCGGAGTAGACGATGCCGTCCTCGTGGAATATCTGGAGCTGGAGCCCGTCCGGCCTCTCGGGGCTCAGGAAGAAGGATTTCTTGTATGCCGGAAGTCTGCCGTTCATGATGTCACCTCGGAAGCTGTCGTCTCTTTTTTGTCGGGGGCAGCGGGGTCCGGGGCACCTCCGAGGTAGCCCATGCCGAGCTGCCCGCATGCCCCGCCCACATCCTGCCCGCGGGAATCACGGATGATGACGGTGAAGTACCGGTCGATGAGGTACTGGTGGAACCTGTCCACGTCATCCCTGTCGGGCCGTTCGAATTCGGTGTATGACGATGGGTTGTAGGGTATGAGGTTGATCTTGCACTTCACACCCGTGAGCAGGTCCGCGAGCCTTTTCGCGTCCTCCAGGGAATCATTGACTCCCTTGATGAGGATGTACTCGAAGGTGATCCTCGTCCGTTTCGTCCCCTTGAAGCCCCGCACGAAATCCATGATCCTGCCGATGGAGTAAAGCCTGTTGATGGGCATCAGCATGGACCGGGTGTCGTCGTCCGCGGCATTGAGGGAGATGGCGATAACGGCGGACTTTGCGCTGAGCGTCTTGAGCCCGTCGACAAGCCCGACAGAGGAAAGGGTGATCTTGCGGTAGGAAAGGTCGAGGCCGCTCTGGTCCTTCAGGATGTCGAGGGCACAGGCAACGTTGTCAATGTTGTCCATGGGTTCGCCCATCCCCATGAAGACTATATTGGTCAGAGGGCTCTTTTCGGCCTTCTTCAGGTATTCCCGCACGGTGATGACCTGCCCCACTATCTCCGCCGCACTGAGGTTCCGCTTGAAACCGATCTTGCCCGTCACACAGAACCTGCACCCCATGCGGCATCCGATCTGCGTGGAGATGCAGAGGGTCACGCGTGTCTTCTCGGGCATGATGATGACTTCGATCACGTGCCCGTCCCTCGTCATGAGGGCGAGCTTCGTCGAACCATCCCGGGAGGGCTTCTGTTCGGCTATGGGCATGGTATCGAGGGAGAACATCTCCGAGAAGACGCTCCTCAAGCTCTTGGGGATGTTCGTCATCTCCCGGAAATCGAGGTTCCCCTGGTTGTAGACCCAGCGGAAGAGCTGGCGGGCGCGATACTTCTCC
>JAAYAK010000207.1 GCA_012719415.1 Syntrophorhabdus sp. | reverse complement strand
TGGTGGTCCTTCGGCTCTATGTCAAGGATCGGGGCACCGTGCTCGTCCACCGCGTGCCCTCCCGCCTCCCTGCACATGAAGGCCACAACGGATGCCTCGTACATGAGGCGGAGCTTTCCCTCGGGCCTCAATTTCTTCGGGTCCGGATGATTCACGATGGCGGGATACATGAACATCCCTCCCCGCGTGAGGATCCGGTGGAAGTCGCCCGCGAGGGCCCCGAGATAGCGGAAAGTGTACCGTCTTTCATTCTGTCGCACCCATTCCCGGACCTCTTTCCGGTACGTGTAGCGGTTTGTGGCGTTGAATGATAGTTCCCAGGTATCGGGGGTGTCGGGCAGGATCATCCTGACGGGCTTGACGTAGTTCATGGTCTCGTCGATGTGGAAGCGCCACGTTCCCGCTTCGCGGAAGGCAATGGTCAGGGAACCGGTGGGGATCACGAACATGCCGGCGGCGATGTAGTCCTTTCCCGCCCTCAGGTGGAAGTCTTCGGGGCCATCGAGGTTGCGCTTCGCTATCCCGAAGAGAAAACCGACGGGAAGGCCGTGGGCGACATTGGACGAGCCGTCGAGGGGGTCGAAATAGATGAAGTACCGCCCGCCTTTCTCATTGAGAGGGATGATGTCCTTCGATTCCTCGCTGACGGCCCGTATGACGCGGCCTGTCGTCCTGAGGTAGTGGATGATGATCTCGTGGGCGATGTCGTCCATTTGCATCACGTCTTCTCCCTGGACGTTCACCCTGTCGGTGCACCCGAGGTTTCCCTTCAAGGCCCCCGTGATGTAGTAATGCTCGATGCGCTTTGCCGCGCTGATGATGGCGTCCATGAGGATGAGGAAGTGATAGGTCCGGTTGTGCCTCTCCTGGTGGTGGAGAAGAAAGTTCATGAATGTCTGTTCCAGTTCCATGTGTACCTCTTTGCCGTGATTTGCCGGATGCGGCGGATACCTGTGAAGTATATGTGCTTTCAGACAGACAAGTCAAAGAATAAGAAGCCGGTAAAGACCGTTTCAAGTTCCAGGTTCCAGGTTTCAGGGGAAAAAACCGTTGCGGGTTCTGCGTTCCGGCTCAAAGTCCTGAACCCTGTACCGTATTTGTCTTCAACCTGAAACCTGGAACTTGAAACGGTCTTTACCCTTGAATCCTTCCTTGCGGTTGGCTATTATCCTTCTGTCCGGTGGAGTGATCACCGGAATGCGTCCCGACGAAAGGGGGTTGTTCGATGATGAAAAAAAGGAAAGTGCCGTTTATGCTGTGTTGCCTCGTTTGTACTGTCGTTCTTGCGATCCTGACGGCCGGGAATGCCCGTGCCCAGAGGGTCATGTATGAGAAGCCGAAGATGACGAAAGGTCCTTCGTCGCTGGAGGTCATTCTGGAGCCCTATCTCGACAGGCATGATATCCCGGCGCTTGGGGCTGCCGTTGTCAGGGACGGGAAGGTCCTGGCGATGGGAGTGGTCGGCACGAAGGCGGCGGGACGGGAGATCCCCGTGACGACGGGGGACCGTTTTCACATCGGCTCCGACACGAAGGCGATGACGGCGCTTCTTGCGGCTATGTACGTGGAAGCGGGCAAGCTTCGCTGGAATTCGACAGTTGAGGAGGTATTCCCGGAGCTGAAAAAGAACCTCGCTGCCGGCTGGGGCCAGGTGTCGCTGGAGGGGCTCCTTTCCCATACCAGCGGGATATCCGCCGACGATGAACGGTTCGGCAAACTGCTCCAGGGATCTTTCGAGCAGGGAGATCTGGACCTCAAGGAACTGCGCTACTGGATGTTATCCAGGTTCCTGACCGAGCCCATCGCGGCCGCGCCCAGGAAGCAGTTTGCCTATTCGAACATGGGGTACATGATAGCCGGGGCCATGATCGAACGCGTTGCCGGCAGATCCTGGGAAGAGCTTGTGCTGGAGAGGATATTTGTCCCCTTGAGGCTTCGCAGCGCCGGTTTCGGTCCTCAGTCGACGGTGGGAACGGTGGACGCCCCGCTCCCGCACAGGATCATCGACGGTAAGGCAAAACCCATGCTTGCCGGGCCGAACGCCGACAACCCCCTCGTTCTGGGACCGGCCGGCACCGTGCACATGTCCCTGCAGGATTTTGCCAGGTGGGCCATATGGAACCTGGGAAGGGGCAAGCGCGGTCCCGGTCTTGTCCGTGCGGAAACTCTCGCGAAACTGACGACTCCCGTCGTCGAT
>JAAYAK010000206.1 GCA_012719415.1 Syntrophorhabdus sp. | reverse complement strand
GAGCTTGGCGATTTCTGCGCTGTCATCGCCATGAAAGACCCCTCCGTCGATGTGGACAAGGAGACCGCCGGCACCGTGCAGAAGGCGCCGCAGTTCCTCGTCGTCGTGTATTCCAACGAAAAAGCGGGCAGGGACACCCTCGACCTTGCACCCTGGAAGAAACTCTGCCCCGGGGCGGAAGCCCTTCCCTTGCCGGGCAGCAGGAACCTCTTCGAGGCGAAACGGGACGGCGCCGACCTCTGGCAGTGGGTTGCCGGCGCCCTTAAGCCCGGCGTCGCCCCGGCGCCGGAGACGAAACCGAAGGACGTGGACGTAGCCGAGCCGGGTGCTGTGGCCGCCCTCATCCCCACTATCGACGTCAAGGCGATCGTCAAGAAGTTCGAGGACGAGCTGAAAAAGCAGATGAAGCCGAAGCTCGACCTTCTGGATGCGAAGAAGGCGGCAGGCCTCGATGTTCTCCGAAAGGAGCTCGGCAAGGCGGGAAAGAATCTCGATGAGATCATGAAACAGACGGCGCCGCCGCTCGCTGAAGGGGCAAACCCGTACCTTGCGGCTAAGGAGAAGTACGCCGGGCAGTTTGCGGCGCTTCGCAAGCATCTCGTCACCCAGGGTGCCATGACGGCCGATGTCGACGAGAAGCTGACCGAGGCCGAGAAGGCGGCTGAGGGGCTGCTCGCCGACTCCGCGAAGCGCTATGATGAAGGCAAGGCCCAGCTCGCCGCGGGCAAGAAAAAGCTTGAGGCCGGGCTGCCCGACTGGGCAAAGAAGATGCTCGGCAAGGCGGGTTTCGACCCCGACGGCCCCTCACCCCTCACGCCTCTGACCCGCGAAGAGGTGATCGAACGGCACGGCAAGGGTCTTCCCCTCTCGGGCAGGAACATGGCGGGCCTCGACCTGTCCGGCATCGACCTCACGGGTGCAGATCTCAGGACGGCCAACCTTCAGAAGGCAAACCTCAGCGGCAGCACCCTTGACAACGTGGACTTCGCCCAGGCTATCTGCAACGAGGCGGACCTCTCAAAGGCCTCCCTCAAGGGCGCAAAGATCGCCCGGGGCATCTTCCAGAAGGCGAAGTTCCCCGGTGCGGACCTGACGGGTGCGGACCTGACGCAGGCGGTCATGTCGGAGGCGGACCTGACGGGGGCCACCCTCACGGGGGCGGTCCTGGTCAAGACCCTCCTCGAGAAGGCCATACTGAAGAACGTCCGCGCTCCGGGCGCCTCGGCATCCAAGGTGTACCTCCTCTCCGCGGACCTGACGGGTGCGGACTTCTCCGGGGCAAACCTTGAGAAGGCGGTCTTCCTCAAGGCGAAACTGGACGGGGTCAACTTCTCGAAGAGCACGTTGAGCCAGGCCGCCTTTATCGAGGCAAAGGGAGAAAAACTGAATCTTTCCGGGTCGGATATGCACAATACGAGGATACTCCAGGGGTCGGTGATGACCGACAGCGACTTCACCAACACGAAGGGCGACAGGGCAAGCTTCATGAAGTCCGACCTTTCAGGCAGTGATTTCCGGGGATCCACCATGGAGGGAGCCCTCCTGCAGGAATGTGACCTCAGGGGAACGAACCTCTCCGGGGTTGCGGCAAAGGGAGCCCGGCTCACCAAGTCCAACATGAGTGATTCCGACCTTACAGAGATTAACCTCTTCCTCGGGTCCCTGCGCAAGTCAAAGCTCGTGAGGACCGACCTTCGCCAGGCGAACCTCTACGGGGCCGAATTCTACCGCACCGGCGTGGGTGAAACGAAGCTCGACGGCGCGAACCTGAAGATGACAAAGCTCCATAAGCGGGTGGACCTCCTGCCGGAGCCGCCGAAGGAGAAGAAGAAATAGACCTGTGGACGACATACGATGACGAGAGATGAACTTTTTCAGGCCATTGCCCGCGACGACACCATCGAGAACGTCGATCTTTCCGGGATGGACCTCTCCGGCCAGGACCTTTCGGGGGCCCGGTTCGAGGGCGTCGGTTTCAGGAACACCGACTTCAGGAGAGCCAGGATAGTCCGGACCGGTTTCAAGGGGTGCGATTTCACCGGCGCCATCATGGAGGGGGCGAGCCTTGCGCAGGTCCTCTGGATGGGGATGAACCTCTCGGGCGCAATACTCTCCCGGGCGAACCTTCAGAAGGCCGTCCTCACGGGGGCGGACCTGACAGGGGCGAGGCTCGCGGGGGCGGACCTGTCGCGGGCCGTCATGGACAACGCAAAACTCGACACGGCGGACCTGACAGGGGCGGACCTGTCGCGGGCGCTTTTCTACAAGGCGTCTCTCAAGGGAACGAACCTGACAGGGGCGGAGCTCTTCAAGTCCGTCTTCTATGAGGCGGACCTGACGGGGGCAACGCTTAAGGGCGCGAAGATCCACAAGACCTTCCTCCGTGACTGCAGCCTCGCCGGCCAGGACTTCAGTGGCGCCACCTTCACCATGACCCAGGCAGGCGGAGCCGACCTCAAGGGGTGCAATTTCACCGGGGCCGATATCACCATGTCCAACTTCATGAACGCCGACATGACTCAGGCGGTCCTCGACGGGGCCAACGGCGAACGAAGCGTTTTCATGGGCACGAACCTCTCCGGCGCGAGCCTCAGAAAATGTTATCTGGTGCAATCCTGTTTCGAGGGGGCGAACCTGAACGTCGCGGACCTTTCCGGCTGCAACCTGGAACAGGCCATTTTTACGAAGGCCATCTGCCGGGGAGCAAAGCTTTCCGGGGTTAACGCGACGTACGTGGATTTCTCCCACGCCGACCTTACTGCGGCGGATTTCACTTCGGCGACAATGAGCAGGGCAAAGATGCACCGCACGATAGAGGAACACACCATCTGGGACCGGTCGAACAGAAGCGCGGCGCTCGGGACCGACCCGGATCTGGCGGAGGCGGAAGGGTGAGAACAAAGGAGTGATGGGATGGGCAGGGGTGATAGGACCTATAGGACATATAAGACATATAGGACGCTATAGGACATATAAGACATATAGGACGCTATAGGACGTATAGGACGGGTAGAAATCATGAGAGGGATTAGATAGTGTAAATGTGGGCTAGGGAAATAGTTCGGGCCTTGTTTCCTATAGGTCTTATGTGTCCTATAGGTCCTATAAGTCCTATTGGTCCTATTATCCTATAAGTCCTATTCTGAACCACGAAAACACGGAGGTCTAGCATGGAACTGACAGCAACGAGAACAGAACTTCTTCAGCCGACGCTGGAGTATGGCACGGTAGCTGCCCCCTGCGAGGGGGGATTTATCGTTACGTCGGACCATGGTGTCATCGAGGCGTCGGTCGCGGTGAGCTGCCTTGTTACCCCTCAAGTGGGGGATATCGTTCTCTTTTCCCTCGACGAATCGGGTTCTTCCTATATCCTCTCCATCCTCGAGAGGCCCGAAGGGACCCGGAGGACCACCGAGTTGTCCTTTGACGGTGATCTCAGCATCCGGGTCGAGGGCGGCCGCATGTCTCTCGCGAGCGACGAGGTCCTGTCGCTCGCCTCGAGGGACTTCGAGCTCGCAGCTGAGAAGGGCAGGGTCACCATCGAAAGGGCCTCCTTCTTCGGGAGGCTCGTCGAAAACAACATCGAGAGGATAAAGGTCGTGGCCGAGGCGATGGATACCATCATACGCCGGGCCGTCCAGAGGTTCACATCGTCATATCGCTATGTGGAGGAACACGAGGAGGTCCAGTCCGCTTCCACGCGGATGATCATCGACGGCACCCTGACGATGCACACGAAGAACACGATGCACATCGCCGAGGGCCACGTAAAGATAGATGCCGAGCAGATACACCTGGCCTGAGAGGAGGCATTATGTTTCAGAATACCATGGGGGGCGGGATGAACCTGGGCTTTCCCGACGTCTGTCTCACGCCGACACCGGTGGGACCGATACCCATCCCCTATCCCAATATTTCAACGGGAGCCACATCAAACCCGGCAACAGCGGCGCTTACCGTGCTGTGTGATGGTATGCCCGCCCTCAACCAGATGTCGATGGGGACGATAAGCAACGGTGACAATGCCGGGGTGAACCTCGGGGTCGCGTCGGGCCTTGTCATGGGTCCCACCGAGTTTATTCTGGGCAGTTTCACCGTCCTCAAAGGCGGCACGCCGGCGCAGAGGATGACGAGCATCACGGGGCACAACGGCCTGTCCATGAACGCCCCGGGCGTCAGTCTCGCCCCGAGCCAGGTCGCCGTGCTTGTCCTGGGGTAGATGGAAAGCATCTTCATCAGCATCGCCAGCTACCGGGACAACGAGCTGGACAGGACGATCCGGGATTGCATGGTCAAGGCAGCCCATCCTGAACGGCTCGTGTTCGGCATCAACTGGCAGCATGACAGCCACGAGTTCTTCGAGCAGCTCTATGACCGCCGCTGCAGGGTTATCGACACGGACTACAGGGAATCGCGGGGGGCCTGCTGGGCGCGCCATGAGGCGCAGAAGCTCTATGCCGGCGAGGATTTCGTCCTCCAGATCGACAGTCACATGCGGTTCGTTCGCGATTGGGACAGGATCTGCGTCGACGGTGTGAGAAAGCTCCAGCAAAGGGGGAACAGGCGGGTCATCATCAGCAACCTCATGCCATCCTACGACCCCGACGACGACGGGAACCTCCCCCGGGCCTATCTCACCTACAGGATGGGCTCCTTCAACCAGGATGGCGCCATCGCGCTCAAGGCCTCCGTCGTGCAGAAGCCCCCATCCGAGGCTTTCAGCCGCGGTTTTTCCATCTCCGCCGCCTTCGTCTTCTCCATCGGCGACCTTTACCGGGAGGTCCCTATCGACCCCGATCTCTATTTTGACGGGGAGGAGATCTCCTACGCCGTGAGGGCCTACACCCACGGCTACGACATCTATCACTGCCACCACCCCATCGTCTACCATTATTATACAAGGAAGACGGACCGCAAGCACTGGGACGACCACGGTAACTGGGGGGAAAGGTCCTTGACGGCAAAGGCCAGAATGCGGACCCTGCTCATGCGGAGCGGCGAGGTCGCCGACCTCGGTCCTTACAGCCTCGGCACTATGCGCTCCATTGAGGAGTACGAGCGGCATTCCGGCGTCAATTTCCGGGAACGCACCGTGAAAGACCCCGCTGATGAGGGCTCTTTCCCTG
Source organism: Syntrophorhabdus sp. (assembly GCA_012719415.1). NCBI lineage: Bacteria > Pseudomonadati > Thermodesulfobacteriota > Syntrophorhabdia > Syntrophorhabdales > Syntrophorhabdaceae > Syntrophorhabdus > Syntrophorhabdus sp. The sequence continues at coordinate 169 of JAAYAK010000206.1, read as the reverse complement.
TCACCAGGGACTGGATACGCTCCAAACTCTCCGCGGGCGGTATTGGCACGGCCCAGATCGACCCCTTTTCCTACTGCAACGCCCGGTGCTGGTACTGCCCGGTGCGCTACCACCCGCAGCCCGTCGAGGCGCGGCGGCACATGCCCATCGCCCTCTTTGAGAAGATCGT
>JAAYAK010000205.1 GCA_012719415.1 Syntrophorhabdus sp. | reverse complement strand
GAACTTCTTTGTTCGGTATGCTTGCTTAAGCCCTCGGGGCCGTTGAGGGGGACACATCAATGTGCGAGAACAGTATAATATGATACTGTTGGACTTACAAGTAAATTGTCAGCGGCCCTGGTAAGACATGTCCTGTCGGGGCATGATCCGGTAGATCCTGTCGTCGCCTTCCGCCGGCCTGCCGCGCCCGTCCCTGTTGCTGGTGAGGAAGTAGAGATAGCCATCGGGTCCCTGGACGATGTCGCGGATGCGTCCGTAACGTCCTTCCACGTCTCCCGGGACGAACCACCGCTCGATGGCCGAGACGGCATGGCGGTCGCCCTCTCTCTTGAGCTTCACGCGGATAAGGGCGTTACTCCTCAAGGTCGCGACGAAGAGGTCGTTCTCCAGGTGGGAGAGAGGTCCCTTCCGGCAGAAGGTGATGCCTCCCGGCGGCGTTGCCCTTTTCCAGACGATGATAGGGTCCCTGTACGGCCTGATGGATGGGGCTCCGGCAACCTCGGGCCATCCGTAATTGGCGCCCCTGACGATGATGTTGATCTCATCGTTGCCGAAGATCAGGGCTTCTCCCGAGGGTCCGTGCTCGGACGCGAAAAGCTCCCCCGTGACGGGGTGCCAGGCAAGACCCTGGGGATTGCGGTGTCCCCATGACCAGACCCGCGAATTGAAGGGATTGTCGCGGGGCACATCGCCCTCGGGGGTGACCCTGAGGATCTTCCCGTTCAGGGAATTGAGGTCCTGGGCCAGTTTCCTTTCGTACTTCTCGCCCGTTCCCACATAAAGCATGCCGTCGGGGCCGAAGGCGATCCGACCACCGTTGTGGTTCCTCGCCCCCGGTATCGCGTCCACGATGACCCTGTCGAGGCGCCCCATGTTCCCTTCATCCTTCAGGCGGACCACCCTGTTCATTGTCTCGCCCTTCCGTGTGTACGTATACATGGCATACACGTAAGGCTGTTCCGGAAATGCCGGATGAAGGGCAAGACCCATCAGGCCGCCTTCGCCGACGTTCCGGACGTCGATCGTAGCCCAGGGGCGCGGCTCAAGTGCGCCTGCCGTGATAAGGCGTATTCTGCCGGGCCTTTCGCTGACCAGTGCCCGGCCGTCAGGAAGGAAAACGAGCGACCAGGGTACCTCGAGGCCCGCGATCCAGGGTCTGACAACGATATTGTCCCCCTCGGGGAGGAACCTGTCCTGAACCGTCTGGGGGATGGGACCAACTTCCATGGCTATTGTCGGTGACGGCGCTGACACGAGGACGGAGAGGATAACGAGCAGTATGCCGACGACACGCGCGGGTGTTGCTCCATCCCCTGGGCGCGATGAAAGGGGGTTGCCTGTCATAAAGTTAATGATATGGAGCATCGGTCGATGTGTCAACCGGTCGTGCTGGATCATGAACAACTATAAATAGTAAACTGTGTGCGATAACAGTGCGTTTAATTGCACTACGAAATATCAGGAGGATAGTTCTATGTAATGGATGTTCTTTATTATTTATATCTGTCGGGGACAGGTAAATCCTCCAATCCGGAGGAGATAGTGACCAATGACCACATTCCAATGGCCAATGAAGAAGATAATGACCAGTTTAGCAATAACCAGATGAACGGAGGGAAGGGCACAGCGGGCTGCCTGTATCAATTTTTTTT
>JAAYAK010000204.1 GCA_012719415.1 Syntrophorhabdus sp. | reverse complement strand
CCGAGAAGCTCGAAAGACATCGGTGCAATGGCACCGTCTTTATGTTCTATGTAAACCCATACATCGTTAGCCATTGTTCTCTCCCTCCTCCAAGTTATTTTATAACTTTCAAGTCAATGAGCTTGTCGGTGATCGTGTTGGCGATCTCTTCGAGTTCGCCCTTCAAGATCTCGCCCGCGCCGCGGGGAGGCGGTACGGCGATCTCGACCACTTTCGTGCTGGCGCCCGCAACTCCCACTTTCCCGGCGTCAACGCCAAGGTCACCCGCGCTCCACTGAGGGATGTCGATCTTGGATGCCTTCCTGATGCCCATGAGGTTCGGAAGCCTCGGCTCATTGATACCCTTGATAACGGAGACAACGGCCGGAAGTTTTGCCTCGACCACTTCGGTGCCGCCTTCGACGGCCCTCTCCACTACGATCTTCTTTCCTGCCGCATCGATGGAACGGACCTTTGAAACCTGTGTCAGGGGGCTGAAGCCAAGGATGGCCGCCAGTTCCGCCCCGACCACGCCGGTGTTGCCGTCGGTTGACTGTTTGCCCGTGAAGACGACATCCACGTCGCCGACCTTCTTGATCGCTGCCGCAAGGACAGAGGCCGTCGAATAGGTGTCGGAGCCGGCGAAGGCGTCATCGGTGCACAGGGCAACCTGGTCTACCGTCAGTGCCAGGGCGTTCCTCAGCACGTCCTTTGCTCCCTCGGGACCCATGGAAATGGCCACGATCTCGCCATCATAGTTCTCCTTCGTAAGCAGTGCTTCCTCAAGCGCGAACTCATCGAAGGGATTCGTGATGGAATCCATTCCGTCCCTGCTCAGGGCTCCCTTCGGGATATCCCATTTGATCTCTGCTTCGGTATCAGGAACCTGTTTCAAACAAACCGCTATCTTCACAGTGTCCTCCTTATATGTTTTATTCACCCTTGAAGGTGGCTTTTCTTTTTTCGACGAATGCCGTCATGCCCTCTTTTTGGTCCTTCGTGGCAAAGCAGAGCCCGAAGTCCTTTGCCTCGAGGGTGAGCCCTTCCTTGTTATCGAGAGAGAGGCTCTTGTTGACGCATTCCTTCGCCAGTCTGACCGCGAAGGGCCCGTTGGCGCTTATTTTGGCGGCCAGTGCCATCACCTCGGGCATCAGCTGGTCATCTGGCAGGACCTTGTTCAGAAGGCCCATCTCGTAAGCCTCGGCGGCTCCGATCGTCTTTGCCGTGAAGATGAGTTCCTTCGCCTTAGCCAGCCCGACGAGTTTTGCCGTCCGCTGCGTTCCCCCGAACCCGGGATGTATTCCCAGGCCCGTTTCGGGAAAACCAACCTTTGCCTTGTCTGAGGCGTATATGATGTCGCAGGCGAGAGCCACTTCGAACCCGCCACCCAGGGCGAACCCGTTCACTGCGGCTATCACCGGTTTCTCCATGTTCTCGAGGGTGGCGAACGCCTCGTGCCCCCTCGCTGAGAAGGCCATACCCTCGAGGGCCGTCAGGTCCTTCATCTCCAGAATATCTGCCCCTGCCACAAAGGCCTTCCCTTCTCCCGTCACTATGACGACACGGACTTCGCTGTCCGCGTTCAGTGCCTCCCCTGCCGCCTTCAACTCGACGAGCGTCTCCGAATTGAGGGCGTTCAGGGCCTTGGGCCTGTTGAACTTCAGAATGGCTATACCGTCCTTCTTTTCAACGACAAGGTTTTTGAATTCCATCATCACGCCTCGCATTCGATGATAGCGGCGAGACCCATACCGCCGCCGATGCACATGGATACGAGACCGTACTTGAGGCCGAGCCGCTTCATCTGGTAGAGGGCGGTGGTGACGAGCCGGGCGCCCGTGCAGCCGATGGGGTGCCCAAGGGAGATGCCACCGCCGAACATATTGCACTTGTCCATGTTGATGCCGAGTTCCCTGATGCAGGCGATCGACTGGGACGCGAAGGCCTCATTGAGCTCGATGCAGTCGATCTGATCGATGGTCATGCCGGCCTTCTTGAGCGCCTTCTTGATGGCCGGGACGGGACCCAAGCCCATGTATGCGGGGTCCACACCGCCGTTGGCCCAGGAGATTATCTTTCCCATCGGTTTGATGCCCAGTTCCTTCGCCTTGTCCCGCGTCATTATCACCGCGGCGGATGCGCAATCGTTCAATCCCGACGCATTGCCTGCCGTGACCGTCCCGCCATCCTTCTTGAAGGCCGGCGCGAGAGAAAGCATCTTTTCGAGAGTGGTGTCCATCGGTCTTTCATCGGTATCGAAGATGATAGGATTACCCTTCTTCTGGGGAATGCTGAAAGGGACGATCTCGTCCTTGAACCAGCCGGCCTTTATGGCCGCTCTCGCTCTCTGATGGCTCAGGAGACCGAACTTGTCCTGCTCTTCCCTGGAGATCCCGTACTTCGCGGCGATGTTCTCCGCGGTAAAGCCCATGTGGTAACCGTAGAAGATCTCCCAAACACCGTCGAGGACCATGAGGTCGACAGCCTTGGTGTCGAACATCCGCGCGCCCCATCTCAGTCCGGGGAGCGTAAACGGGGCAAGGCTCATGTTCTCCATTCCGCCCGCCACGACAACTTCGTTCTCGCCGAGCATGATGGAGCCGGCGCCGGCGATTATCGCCCTCAAGCCCGAGGAGCAGACCTTATTGATGGTATAAGCAGCTGTTTCTTTCGGTACGCCGCCGCGGATGCTGGCCTGGCGCGCCGAGTTCTGACCGAGTCCCGCCTGAAGAACATTACCCATGATGACTTCGTCGATCACGACCTCTTTCAAACTGCTGTCGTAATCGTAGAACTTTGCTTCCAGTTCGGTATCTGTCTTGCCTTCGAAGATCGCAGGGGCAAATTCCTTGTCCTTGCTCTTCGAAGGCCTGATCCCCGCCCTCTTGATCGCTTCCCTGATCGCTGTTCCACCAAGGGTTACAACGGGGATGTCCTTCAATGACTGACCGAACTGGCCGATCGCAGTTCTGGCGCACGAAACAATAACTGCCTCTTTCATACAGGTCTCCTTTCAATTCAGTTGAAAAAAATTTCACAATGTTTTTATCGCAATTCCAAGTATTTGTCAACGGTTTTAATGGTTGTCCAGATACCTGACCGGGCATCTATTTCGACATCCCGGCCCGGGGGTTGCAAAATCGGTTGAAGCTCCCGGGAAGGCCCCGTGGTCCGGGGCGGCACCCGTTTTCGCAAGAAGCCCCCGGTGGGCGGAGCGCTACCGGGGCGAGGAGGAACCCGCGACGGGGAGTGGCCGGGGACCGGCAAGGAAGCACAGAACGAAATATTGAGTTGACGGGAGATAATATGCTAACATAGTCCGGTCCCCCGGCCGATCACATGCCATGACGAAAGGATGCTGCAGATATGAAGATTCCACCCATTAACCTGAAGGCGCAGTTCAAGGGAGTCAGGAAAGATATCCTCAAAGGCGTACGGGAGATACTGGACGAGCAGAAACTGATCCTCGGGCAGTACTGCCAGGAACTCGAAGGGCAGGTGGCTTCGATGACGGGGGCGGCGCACGCCATCTCCTGCGCCAACGGCACCGACGCCCTCATCCTCTCACTCATGGCCCTCGGCATCGGACAGGGCGACGAGGTCGTGACCACGCCCTACACATTCTTCTCGACGGCAAGCTCCATCGCTCTCGTGGGGGCCCGGCCTGTTTTTGCCGACATTGGGGACAGGGACATGAACATCGACCCGGGACAGGTCGAGAAGGCGATCACCCCGAAAACAAAGGCCATCATAGTCGTGCATCTCTTCGGGAGGATCTGCGACATGAAAAGGATCCTTGCCATTGCGGAGAAGCACGGCGTGCCCGTCATCGAGGACATGGCACAGGCGCTCGGGGCGAGGCGCGGCGGCTCGTCGGCGGGCACCTTCGGTGACATTGCGGCCACCAGTTTCTATCCCACGAAGAACCTCGGCGGTATCGGAGAGGGAGGCATGGTGCTCACCCGGCGTCCCGACCTCGGTGAGAAGGTCCGCAAGCTTCGTGTCCACGGGATGGGGGAGAAACCGTACATCCACGAAATGATAGGTTTCAACAGCCGCCTCGATGAGATCAAGGCCCTTGCGCTCTGCGTCAAATTGAAAAAACTCGTCTCCTGGAACAAGACGCGTCTCGAGACGGCCGGCTACTACAACATGCACCTGAGGGACCTTCCCCTCGTGCTTCCCGCCATCGACGACGAGACGTCACACATCTTCCATCACTACGTGGTCCGGACGGTGCGGCGCGACGCTCTCCAGCTCCACCTGAAGGAAAAAGGGATCATGACGGGGATCTACTATCCCCTACCCCTTCATCTCCAGCCCTGCTTCTCTTATCTCGGATACAAGGAGGGCGATCTTCCCATCGCCGAAGAGGCGGCCAGGACAAGCCTCGCCATCCCCGTTTTCCCGGAATTGAAGAAGAAAGAAAAAGACTACATAATCAAGAGTATAAGGTCATTCTTTGAGAAACAGGATGAAGGTAGTGAGGATGACCAATGACCAGAAAAAGGGTAATAACGCAGGATATGGGTTATAGGTGATGGGTCATGGGAAAGGCCCGGCCATCCCCGGTCATTTGTTATTGTCCTTTATATTCCCCACCACCAGCCTGACCATTGAGTCCAGAGTGAGGTATGTGCGGGCCACGCGGTCGACATCCTCCTTCGTAACCTTCTCAATGAGTCCCGGCCAGGTCTTGAAGAGATCCGGGTTGAGGCCGTAAAGCGTGTCGAAGCACATCGACGCGGCGATGGCGCCGTTGGACTGCATCCTTATATAATGGTTGCCGATGAGGTAGTTCTTTCCGTCCCGGACCTCCTTGTCGGAAATCCCCTCCCGGCGGATCTTCTCGATCTCTTCACGAGCGGTCCGAATGACATCCCTCGCGAATTCCTTGCTTGTTCCTATGTAGATCCCCATAGCGCCCGTCTCGTAGGCCATCTGGTTGAAGAAGGTGACCGCGTAGGCGGAGGGTTTTTCCTCCCTGAATACCCTGTGCATCCTTCCCCCCATGCCGCTCAGCACCGCATCGAGGACCTCCGCGGCGTACCGGTCCCCGTCGGTCAGCCCCGGCCCGACAAAGCCGAAGACCATGTGGGTCTGCTGAATCTCCTTCTCGACGGCGATCTCCTTGCCGACGCGCCCGGCACCGACCCTGGCAAGACCGGTCTTCGGACCTTCCCAGCCGCCAAACAACTCTTCGAGGTACGAAAAGACCTCTTTTTCGTCGATATCTCCCGACAAGGCAAGGACGGCACCGCGGGGGGTAACGTACGCGCGGTACAGGTCCCCGATGTCTTTGACGGACAGCGCTTCCACGTCCTTTTCGCTCCCCATGGGGTCACGGCTGTAAGGATGGCCGGCGAATATGGCCTCGTTGAAGCGCAGGAAGGTGAAGGAAACCGGATCGTCATCCCGCTGGCGTATCTCCGAGAGGACCTCCCTCTTCACCCGTGTAAGTTCCCGCTCCGTCATGGATGTCTCGACGAGGAGCTCCTTGAGGAGCTTGAGGACATCCTTTATGTCCTTGTTCAAGAACCTGCCTGACAACCCGAAAAGGTTTCGCCCGTTGTAGGGTGTCAGTGTTCCCGCAAGGAGGTCTATCTGCCTCGCTATCTCCGAGGAACTCTTGCTTTTCGTTCCCTTCAGGAGCATCCGTGCGAGGAGGTTGAACTCACCGTTCCTCCCTGCCTCCTCCGCCTTGAGACCTCCCGTGAAACCGATCCTGAAGGAGAAGGTGGGCGAGGAAGCGTTCTTATTCACGAGACATGTCAGGCCGTTATCCAACGTCTTGCGGTAGGGGTTCTTCACGGCCTTGCGGGGCCCCATGACGACGGTGCGCCGGCCATCGGGTCGAAGGTACCTGGCGGCCATCTTCCGGACATCATCCGCCGTGACCCCGTCGACGTCCGCGAGATACTTCTCTATGAAGCGGGGATCGCCCGTCATGGTCCTGGAATCGCCTATCTGACGGGCCCTGCCCTGCGCTGTTTCGGCGTCATAGACATAGTAGGCCCTGAGCATGTTCTTTGCCTTGACAAGCTCCCAGTCTTTGATGCCCTCCTTCTGTACCCTCTTCAGCTCCCTGTCTATCTCCCGGAGCACCCCGTCCCTGTCATCGGCCGAATGGTTGGCGTAGATCACGAAAAGCCCTTCCTCCTTGGGAGTGAAGACATACGTTGCTATTCCGTTCACGATACCCTTCCTGTTCTTCAGGGATTCCTGAAGCCGGGAACTCTCCCCATCCCCCAGGATGACACCGAGGACGTCGAGGGCCGGCACATCGGGGCTGGTCCTCCTGGGGATCGGGTAGGCAAAGGCAACGTATCTCTCCCTGAGGTCCCTCTCAAGGACCTTCTCCTTTTCTCCCTTCGATCCGTCCTTCGGCACATGCCGTTCGGGAGGGGGCGCGACGGACGTGTCCCCGGAGAAGTGTTCGGCGATCAACCTGTGCCCCAGGGTGCTGTCAAAGTCACCTGTTATCACAACAGTCTGGTTCGGGGGGACATAGTGGGACCGAAAGTATTCAACAATGTCCTGCCGGGTGATCTTCTCCACGACGTCGGCGAATCCTATGACCGGCCTCCCGTATGCTTGGCCATGATAGCTCAGGGAGAAAAGCTCCTTGAAGAGCTTCCGCTGCGGGTCGTCCTCACCCATCTTTATCTCCTCGAGGACGACCTTGCGTTCCCTGGAGATCTCGCCCTCGGGGAAGGCCGGATTCCTGACGGATTCCATGAGGAGCTCGAAGCCTTCCCGAAAGACCCGGGAGGGTATGACGATGTGGTAGACGGTGTTGTCGAAGGAGGTGAAGGCGTTGACGCTCCCTCCCATGGCCTCTATGCGGGAAGCGAAGGCGTTGCCCTTGAGCTTCTCCGTCCCCTTGAAGATGAGGTGCTCGATGAAATGTGTTATGCCGGCGACCCGGTCATCCTCATCCTTGCTGCCGACATTCACCCACACCTGTATGGCGACGACGCCGGTGTTCCTGCGTTCTTCGAAGACATAGGTGAGGCCGTTCTTGAGAGAGTGAACTTCCATCGCTGCCATCCTTCCCGGGAACGAGAACATCACGCTCACGGTGAGCACAATGAACAACAGGAAAGAGAAAGGCCCCCGAGAGGGCCTTTCTTCCTGTCTAAAACGCTTGAACCCTGTGATCATATGCTTCTTCGGTTGTTACAGGGCCTTTCTTCCCGCCTCGAACGCCTTGATATTGAGGTCATGGAGCTTCGGCGCCAGGAGCTTCTTGATGGCGTCGATGAAATATGCTTCCTTGATCTTCGGGAAGAAATTGGAGAACGCGCCGACGAGGACGACGTTCTGGGCCTGCAGGTTACCGAGATCCTTCGCTATGCCCATACCATTTATCACGTGGACATTGTTCTTGAAATACTTCTTGAAGGTATCCTCCACACCCTTGGGGTACTGCATCTGGCCGAGACTTACCGACGGGGGAAGTATCTCCTGGGTATTGATGACGATCTTGCCGTCCGGTTTCACCCAGTTGATGTAGCGAAGGGCCTCGAGGAGCTCGAAGGAAAGAAGGTAATCGACATCGCCGTACTTGATGATCGGCGAATAGACCTTCTTGCCGAAACGGAAATGGGTGGTCACATCCCCGCCCCTCTGGGCCATGCCGTGAACTTCCGCTTTCTTGACATCGTATCCGGCCCGAATGAAGACCTCACCGAGAATGTTGCTCGCAAGTATGGCACCCTGCCCGCCTACACCGGAAAGAAATATGTTTGTCGTTTTTTCATCTTTTTTCATATTCGCCTCCTCACTTCTTAGCCGGTTCTATGGCGTCGAATTTACATACCTGCACGCAAACTTCGCAGCCGACACACTGATCGGGGTTGATATAGGCCGTGCCCTTCCTCTTCTGCCCGTCCTTTGTCTGGCCTGCGCCTTCCCGCCAGCTTATCGCGGGACAGTTGATCTCGAGGCACATCTTGCAGCCGCGGCACTTGTCCATGTTGACGGCATAGAGAGGATTCTTGAACCTTTCCAGAGGCTTCGCCCTGCGAAGAAGCATGCAGGGGCTGTCCTTGCAGAGAATGAGGGATGCTTCGTCCCTGTTCATCTCTTCCTTGACGACCTCCATCGTTTCCTTGATGTTGTAAGGGTCGACGTAGCGGATGTTCTTGATCCCCAGGGCCTTGCCGATCTGGGCATAGTCGACCTGGTTCGCCAGTTCGCCGCGGACGGTGAAACCCGTCCCCGCGTGTTCCTGGTGGCCCGTCATACCCGTGATCCTGTTATCGAGGACGATCGTGGTGCTGTTGCCCTTGTTGTAGCCCGCGTTCATGAGAGGAGCAAGACCTGAATGGAGGAACGTGGAGTCGCCAAGGACGGCGACCATCTTCCCGAGGGCGTCCTTGCCCATCGCCTTCATGGCGCCATGCACCATACCGCCGCCGGCACCCATGCAGATCGTGGTGTGCAGGGCGGAGATCGGCGGAGCAACGGCTAGCGTGTAGCATCCGATGTCGCCGAAAACGAAGGCGCCCAGTTTCTTCAGCGCGTAGAAGAGCGGCCTGTGAGAACAGCCGGCACAGAGGTTCGGCGGCCTTCTCGGGAGGTCTTCCGGTTTTACCCTGACCTTCGGGGCCTTGTAGGCCTTGCCCTTCACGGCCTGCTCGACGATCTCAGGGGAGAGTTCGTACATGTTGGGGATGATGTCCTTGCCGTGGAAGATCTTGTAGCCCATCGCCTTGATCTCTGTTTCGAAGAAGGGATCGAGCTCTTCGATGATCATGACCTTCTTCACCTGCTTGAAGAAGTCAGCTATCATTTTCTTCGGAAGCGGCCAGACCATGCCGAGCTTCAGGAAGGAGTATTCGGGAAACACTTCCTTCGCATACATGTACGCGGAACCGCTGGCGATGATGCCCACGCTCTTCGAATTGATCTCCATCTTGTTGAGCTTCGTCTTGTCGGCGAAGGCCTCGAGCTTCCTCATGCGTTCTTCGACGGCCTTTCTTCTCGGTCTGACGTGGGCGGGGACCATAACGTACTTGGGTGCCTCTTTCGGGTCGAGGCCGAGAGGCATCTTGGATTCGACCCTCTTGCCCGTCTGGACGAGTGAATCGGCGTGAGCGATCCTTGTCACCGTTCTCAGGAGAACGGGGGTGTCGAACTTCTCGCTGATGTCGAAGGATGCCTTGGTAAATTCGTAGCATTCCTGGGCATCGCCCGGCTCCAGCATGGGAACCTTGCCGAAGCGGGCCCAGTTCCGGCTGTCCTGCTCGTTCTGGGAACTGTGGACGTTGGGATCGTCCGCCACGACGATCATGAGACCGCCCTTGATACCCGTGTAGGCAAGGGTCATCAGGGCGTCTGACGCGACGTTCATGCCGACGTGCTTCATTGATGCCATCGCTCTCGCACCGGCAAGGGCCGCTCCCGCGGCTACCTGGACAGCCACCATCTCGTTGGGTGACCATTCAGCGTAGATCTCCGGGTAATTGTCGGCTACGTCTTTGAGGATCTCACGGCTTGGTGTTCCGGGATATGCGGCAGCGACTTTCACACCAGCTTCCCAGGCACCTCTTGCAATTGCTGCGTTTCCTTGCATTATTTCTTTCATACTACCCCCATAATGGCGTATCGCCTGGATTTTGAGTGACTAATTGCTTCACCTCCTTTGGAACGATTTTTTTCTGTATTTTAACCAAGGCTTGTTAATGAATTCACGTATTATTTTCGACAGATTAAACGTCCTTTGTCAAGAAATATCGTTACGCGACGCTACCTGAGGCCAGGAAATCAACGATGCTCCTGCACCCTTCCAATCCTTCCCTGATATTTTCAAGGGATATCCTCTCGTCCCTGGCGTGCATTCTCATGTGTTCTGCCTTTGTGAGGGTGACAGGGAAGAACCCGTACGCGGGAACGCCGATGTCCCTGAAGTACCTGAGGTCCGTGGCGCCCGTCGTTATAAAGGGAAGAACGGGAATATGCCCCTTCAGAGCAGTGACGCAACCCTTTATTCCCTGGAAATAGACGGTGCTGTACCGTGACGGACCGGGTTCGCTGATCTTCTCTCCGATGCGCTCTATGACGACATTCTTTCCCGCGAGCTGGCGCACCTTCCTGAAGAACCTTTCATGCGTCTCCGCGGGAAGGAGCCTGGCGTCGAAGGTCGCCGAGGACTCGGCCGGAATGACGTTGACCTTTTCGCCTCCCCTCAGTATGGTGAGCGTCACCGTGTTCCGGAGGATCGCGTTGTAGATCTCATTGCCCTCGAAGAGGCTTCTCCATTTCGGTATCTTGAGGGCCCTGGTGAGACCGGGGAATTTTGCCCTCCCCATCTTCCTTTCCCCGAGTATACCTTTGAGATAGGCCGCTGTTATGGGCGTCGCCCTGAGGGGCCACCTGTGGGAGAGTATCCGGTGCGAAGCCTCGATGACCTTTTCATTGGCGTTGTCTCCGTGAGGCATGGAGCCATGCCCCCCGGTGCCTTTTGCTTTCACGATGAACTGGCTCAGCTTCTTCTCCGTTACCGACACCTGGGCGTGAACACGACCGTCGTCCTCCTCTATGAGGCAGCCGCCTTCGCTGAGGACAAAGGACGCGTCCTTGAGCTCCGGTATCCTGTCGAGCATGAATTCCATGCCGTTTGCGCCGCCCACTTCCTCGTCGCAGGTGGCAAGGAAGATAATGTCCCTCTCGGGAACGACCCCGCTGTGCGCCAGATCCATAAAAGCGAGGAGTTGACATATGACCTGCGCCTTCATGTCGATCGCTCCCCTGCCGTAGAGATAGCCGTCCTTGACCTCGCCGCCGAAGGGGTGGACCGTCCATTCCTCCTCCCTGGCGGGCACGACATCGGTGTGGCCGAGGAGAATGATGGGTCCTCCCGTCCTCCTGCCCTTTATCCGGGAAATGATGTTCGCCCGTGTCGGGGCGGCCGAATGTATTTCGGAATCCAGCCCTTCCCGCCTCAGGATGTCCTCGAGAAAGTGCGCTGCCGCTTCCTCTCTTCCGGGCGGGTTTGTCGTGTCTATGCGCAGGAATCCCCTGATGAGTGATAGCGCTTCATCGAAAGTCTTCATAGTATATTCTGTTCTTCCCTTCTGCTTTTGCCCGATAGAGGTTGTCGTCGGCCTCCTTGATGAGGTCCTTTTCCAGTCGTCCCGGCGTGTAGGAGGCCAGCCCCGCGCTCACCGTGACATGGATCCGGTCATCACCGTCATCGATGACAGCGCCGGCAACGGCAACGCGCAAGCGCTCGGCGACCAGACGCGCTTTGTCGATGTCCGTTTCGGGAAGGATGACAAGAAACTCCTCTCCGCCGTACCTGCCCAGCCTGTCGATGTTCCTCAGGTTGTCCTTCATGGTCCGCGTGATGCCCTTCAGGACCTGGTCTCCTGCCAGGTGTCCGTACCGGTCATTGATGAGCTTGAAGTCGTCCACATCGAAGAGGATGACCGAAAAGGGGGAGTCGTAGCGTTTCGCCCGTTCGATCTCGGCCCCGAGCTCTCCCACGATGCAGGCATGGTTGAAAACGCCTGTCAACCCATCATGCCGGGAGAGGGTCCTGATCTCTTCGAAAAGGCTTATCTTCTCCAGGGTGAGGGCTATGTGGGAACAGAAACGGGTGAATATCGACGTCTCCTCTTCGTTGAAAGGCTCCTGCCTGTATAGCGCGGCATACCCGTAAAGACGTTTTGCGGCCCTGAGCTCCGAGACCACCGACGCGGTGCCGGGAGAGATCTGTCCGGGCACCCGGTTTCCCCAGCCTGCAAGCGCGGAGACCATTGACCGCCGGAGTTCCGGATCGCCGCCGGTCTCGGGGAAGATGTGTATATCGGCCTCCTGCCCGCCCACGAGCATGGTACCGAAAAACTGGAAATCGAGGAAACTTCCGAGCAGCGTGTGCGCGTTTCTGAGCACGAACACGGGGTCCTCGGTCTCGCCTATCATGCGCTGGAGGTTCTTGAGGAACTCGAGTTCGAGGATGTTGATCTTTTCGCGGCGGAAGCGCTCTTCGACCTGTGCCGTCAGATCCTCCGTCCTGAGTACCTCCCTGTAATGGTCCATGCTGTTGTTCACGATGTGGTAGAGTTCCTCAAAGCTCTTGAAGGGTTTTGTGAGCAGCGCGTAGGCTCCGTTGCTCAGGGATTCAAGTCTTTCCCTTTCCTCCGCGTACCCCGTCATCATTATAACGGGTATACGGCGGTCGATCTTTTTTATTTCCTTGAGGATCTCTATTCCCGAGATGCCGGGGAGGACGATGTCGCACAGCACGGCGTGAGGCCTCTTGTCCCCGAGCTCCGCGCGAAGGTCGGGCATGCTCTGGTAGGTGAAGACCTCGAGTCCGAACTGCTGCAGGAATTCCTGCAGCACGGCAAGAAGCGTCACTTCATCATCAATGATGATCAGACGTTTTTCAGGTGACATTCTGAACCGGACCTTTCAGATCCGTCGATCCACCCTTCGACTCATGCATTGCGGGGCCCGTCAAACGGAAACGACCTCTTTCACCTCCGGGATCTCCTGTTTGAGCTGTTTCTCCACGCCCATCTTCAAGGTCATCATGCTCATGGGGCAGCTTCCGCACGCGCCCTGCAGCTTGACCTTCACGATGCCGTCAACCACATCGATAAGCTGGATATCTCCCCCGTCCCTCTGCAAAAGGGGCCTGATCTTCTCTAGCGCCTGCTGGACTTTCTCTTTCATGTCTTCTTCCTCCGTTGCCTGGCGCTGACCGGTGCCTCGACAGGCCGCGCCTCCTGTACGCTGACCTTTATCTCTCTCGCCTCCGGCCTCCGTGATTTGGGTACCGTGATGGTAAGAACACCCCCGTTGTATACGGCCGAGGCCTTTTCGCCAATGACGTCCGCCGGGAGCTGGATGCTCCTCAGGAAAGATCCATGAACCCTTTCGGAGCGGTAATAGTCCTCCTCGCGGAACTCCTCCTCCCGTTTCCGTTCACCCTCGACGGTCAGCTTGTCCTCGAGGATGGTGATCTTCACTTCCGCCGGGTCTATCGCCGGTATGTCCATGATAACAACGATTTCGCCTTTCCTCTCCACGACGTCAACGGCCGGAAGCCAGTCGGCCTCGCGAAGCGTGGGAAACCCGGCTTCGCCGAAGAATTCCTCGAACACCCGGTCCATCTCTTCCCTGAGAGAGGGAAACTTTGTTTCCCACATAGACTTCCACGGCGTCAAAGGCATCTGATACCTCCTGTTATGAACTTTCCCGGTCGGCGGTTTCTCTCTTCCAAAAGCTGACAATGCCTGACTGGTGGAAAATGAGCTCCACGAGTTCCCACCCCGAAGCTCCCATCTCATTGAGCAGACCGGAAAGATTGTCGAGCTGCTCGGCCCCCACATCGTGGACCTCGCACTCGCCCCCCGGCCTGCAGGCGTAGACGATATTGTTCTCCTCCTCTATATCCACGCCGCTTCGCTTGAGCTCTTCCATGGAGTAGATCCGGACGGTGTATTCGAATTTCTTCATGGGTCTACCTCCTGCTCCGTGTCCTTTGCTCTATTATAGTAAACCATTGTGTGATATTTTTAAAGTGTCATGACCGATTTTCCGTCTTACGTGAGGCTGCACGAGGAGGGCGTGCTGGGCGACAGGTTGGAGCAGATACTCGGCCTTGCGTCACCTTGCATGCTTTGCCCCAGGCAGTGTATGGTCGACAGAACGACCGGTGACAGGGGTTACTGCCAGGCCCCGTACGGCCTTTACGTTTCCTCCGCCTCACCGCATTTCGGAGAGGAGGGGCCTCTCGTCGGAACGGGCGGTTCCGGGACGATATTCATGACGCACTGCAATCTCAGGTGCGTCTTCTGCCAGAACCACGACATCAGCATCCGGGGAGAAGGTGTCAGCTGTTCGGCTGCCGCCCTCGCCGACGTCATGACGGACCTCCAGCGAAAAGGTTGTCATAACATAAACCTTGTCACCCCCACGCACTACGTCCACCAGATCGTCAGGGCCCTCCCCTCGGCCATAGAGAAGGGTCTCACCATCCCCCTCGTCTACAACAGCGGAGGATACGACTCTCCGGAGGTTCTTCGGTTCCTTGACGGCATCTTCGACATCTACATGCCCGACATCAAATTCCTTGATACCGCCCTCGCTGCCCGGTACTGCCATGCGGAAGATTACCCCTCCGTGGTGTGGAAAGCGGTAAAGGAGATGCACCGGCAGGTGGGCGATCTTGTCGTCGATGAGAGGGGAATTGCACGGCGCGGGCTCATAATCAGGCATCTCGTCATGCCGGGAGCGGCAGCGGACACGCGAAAGGTGCTGGAGCGGATAGGCGCCGAGCTTTCTCCCGATTCCTACGTCAACATCATGGCCCAGTACTATCCCTGTCACCGGGCTTCCGAATTTCCCGAGATATCACGGAGAATCTCCATGGAGGAATTCGAAGACGCGGTCCGTTACGGGCGGTCGATAGGTCTCACTCGGGCTTCCCGGCATTGAACCTCCGGCCCAGGACGGCATCGGCCCTGACGATCTCCTGCGGGTCCTTGCCTGTTATCTCCCAGGAGCAGGTTCCCTTTCCGTCCCTGCGGAGCTTTATCCTGATGTCGCCCCTCAAGCTCTTTCTTATCTCTTCCAGTTCCTTCCCGTAGCGCGCGTCCGCCGCCGCCTGAGGCTTCGGCGCGCGTCCGGGCTCCGTCTGCCCGCTGCATCCGCAGAGGGCTCCGCATGCGACGACCGCAAAAACCACGGTCTTTCCGATGATATTCATCCTTCCACTCCTCGAGAACGGTTCCTTGCGGTCCCTGGGACCAGTGAGATATTACTTCCTTCCGCGTATTATGGTCCCGTCCCCCGGCGGGAACATATTTTTGGGTTTTGAAATGAATGCCTGATGGTGTATCCTCTTCACGGAGGCTCTTTGATGACAGTATCCGCGCGATTCTCGGTGACTCCCGAGAAGGAGAGATCCCTCAGGGAGAGGATGGAACGGTTGGGCATAGAAGAGAGGGACATCGTGGAGAAGTTCGTGCGGTCCCGGGGCCACGGCGGCCAGAACGTGAACAAGACCTCGACGTGCGTCTATCTGAAGCACGTGCCGTCGGGGATCGAGGTCAAGTGCCAGCAGGAGCGCTCCCAGGCCCTGAACCGGTTCCTCGCGAGACGCATCCTTGCTGATAAGATCGAAGGGATCGCCCTGGGCAGTGAGAGCAGGGAGCAGCAGCTGCGCGAAAAGATACGGCGTCAGAAAAGGAGACGCTCGAGAAGGGCCAAGGAAAAGGTCCTACACCTCAAACATCTTACGGGAGAAAAGAAAAAGGCCCGTTCCTTCCGGCCCGATCGTTCCGACTATCCCGGCGACAACTGACAGCCCGCCCGGTTAAAGTTTGTCCCACCCCTGCCGATAAACAATGTACGTCATGAGCCTGAATGCCGCCTCGAAAGAGAAACCCGTCCAGAACTTCCTCACATCTCTCATAGAAGCGTACCCGGACGCATCCATGCGGGATATCGCGGTATTGTTCACCGATGTCGTGGGCTCCACGACATTCTTCAAGACCCATGGCGACATCCGCGGCAGGGAGATGCTGAGGACCCATCATCACATGGCCATGTCCATAGTCGAGGAATACGGAGGGTCGCTCATAAAGGAAGTGGGCGACTCGGTCCTCGTTTATTTTCCCGACCCCCTGGAAGCACTCAAGGCCGCCATGAAGATGCAGCAAAGATTCCTCCTCCACAACCGGGAGAGCAGCCCCCAGGATGAGATCCACGTGAGGATCGGCCTGCACCACGGAAAGGTCATAGTCGAGGAAAAGGACATCTACGGCGATGTCGTCAATGTCGCCGCCAAACTGACGAACCTTGCCGGCGGAGACCAGATATTCGTCTCCCACGAGGTGTATGAATCGATGAGGGGCGAGCCTCCGGTGCAGTTTGAACGCATCGATTTCTGGAACATGAAGAACGTTCCCGACGGCCTCAGCATATACAAGGTGATATGGGAGGTTGCCCAGGTCCCCGCCCCGTCGAGGAGGGTCATCATGGTCCTCGTCCCCGACCCCCTCCATCCGGAGATCAGTGGGATAGTCGATGCAGCCGACCTGTGCCGCGGCGAGAAGGACGATCCCCCTGAAGACGAATGCGTTTCGATTAATAGGTCGCAGGGCGATAAGCCCGTCTTCACATACGCCACGGCGCCAGCCGCCATCGAGGCATCGAAAAGGGTGCTATCCCGGCTCGCTGAAAGGGGCGGGACCCCGCAGGATGCCCTCCTGCCCGTAAAGATCTTCATTACCGGGGTCTCCGCCAGGGAGGAAGAGGAGATCCTGGCAAACGGCCCGGGCACCGACCTTGACCCCCTGCCCTACGGCGCGATCTACGTATCGCCAGAGGTGCATCAGCACATGCGAAGCCGATATCGTGCGCATGCAGGGCCCGCCGTCACCTTTGAACCTGTGGGCCGCCTCTTCAGGATATCGGCCTCCGAGCAGGTCCCTCCCGCGGCCGTCCCGTCGCGGGCCGAAGGCACCCCCGCCCCGTCCCAGGGTGTCCACCCCCCCTGTTTCTATTGCGGGGGCACACACCACAAGGTCAACAAGTGCCCATCACGGGACCTGACGGATGCCGGCAGGTCGATCCAGCACCTCGGATACCTTCCCATGCAGACGATCGAGGCGCATGGTGTCTCCCTCGAGAGATCGCTCGCGGATATGCGCGTGGTCCCCGGCCCTTCATCGGCGGGCGGCGCCCTCGAGGGAGGGGAACTGGCGGCGCTGGCATTCTTTGACATTCGGTGGGTCTATCAGCTCCGTTTCCTGCGCGTCCTCTGGAACAATAACGCGGAATCCTGGGATTCGGTCCGGAATGCCATGACGGAGAACGAGGGTGGTTTTGCCTGGCTGGCGCAGGACTCGCTCCGCGTTTCCAACTACGATAAAGCCAGGTCCTTTCTCACACTCGCCCTCGAGAGGAAACCTCAGGATTACAAGGCCCGCTGTGTAGCGGGGCTTCTCAATATGGAGCTTGGAGACGCTCCGGCGGCGATCGCGGACTTCAGGAAGGCGTTGGAGTCGGCGGGGACGAACGTCCATAAGATCTACGCTTCCCTCATTCTAGCGAGGCTGTACAAGCTGTCAGGGGACACCGTGAGGTTCAGGCACATGCTCGGCGAGATAGGCCGCCTTACCGGCGGCTGCGTCGAAGCCGCCTACGAAGAGATCCTTTTCAAGCTTGAGGAGAAGGATGAAAAAGGGGCCATGAAGAAACTCGTGAAGCTCGTCAGGGACGACCCCGGCTTCTTCGTGACCGTCCTTATCGATCCCGAGCTCGCGCCTTACAGGAACACCATCTACGCGCACCTGACAGAACTCATGGCAGAAGCGAAAAACGACGCCATCTCCCACCTTGAGGACGCCAGGAAGGAGCTCAACCGCTGCCGCCCCCTCCTGCCTCTGTCGGCATTGAAGACCATCGAGCCCGCCCTGCAGGAGATCGAGATGTCGATACACTCGGAAAGTTACCTGGGTTGTCTCGACGTG
This sequence comes from Syntrophorhabdus sp., assembly GCA_012719415.1. Classification (NCBI taxonomy): domain Bacteria; kingdom Pseudomonadati; phylum Thermodesulfobacteriota; class Syntrophorhabdia; order Syntrophorhabdales; family Syntrophorhabdaceae; genus Syntrophorhabdus; species Syntrophorhabdus sp. Next base: position 123,555 of record JAAYAK010000204.1, on the reverse strand, counting down.
CCCCGCCGGTGCGGTTCGATCAGAGTGATGTGCAAGAACGCCATCGAAGAGCAGTCCCGGACGATAACCGGGACGATGAAGGACCTGCGTGCTCGGCTTAACAATGCCGACGCCTTCCTGAAGACCTATCGGTACTCCTGCCTGTCGGAGAAGCACCGGGGACGCCTGGTCTATTTGAGGCGGTCCATGGAACGTATAGGCGACGTGCGTTATTTCGAGTCTTCGGTGGAGTTCGAGAGTTGCCACCAGATGTGCCGGGAGATATCGGACGAGCTCACCTCCATCGAGAAAAGGCTGGAGTTCCTGGACCTTTCCGCCAATCTCATCCAAATGTGCCTCAAGTTCCTCAAGTATTCCTCCATTCTCTTCTCCATCGTCTTCTTTTTCGGGATATTCATATTTCCCCTCCTTTCCGAAGAGGTCAACACCGTGCTCTCACGGATGGATATCTCGGTCTTTTCCAGCGTCTGGTCGCTCCAGAAGGCATTCCTCATCTTCGGCGGCATCACGAGCCTCGTCGCGGCCTTCCTCATGACCATCAGGCAGGTCCTTACCGGCGACAAATAACCTTCCATACACTTCAACATCCTGTGCCCCGGATGACGTTTCTTCTTGAGCCCGCGACTCGGAACCCGCGACTCGGAACATTTTCTTGTGCACATTGCCCTTTACTCCCCCCTGCAACACTTGCTATACTACTGCCCGATGGATGACTTGAGTCTGAACGAACTTGCCGAACTGCTCCTTGCCGCATTGTACGAGGAAATGCAGAACCTGAAGCACACGAATTACTTCCTTTCTGTCGACGACATAACGGCCAGCCTGGGTGTCGAGGACCGCGAGCGCGTTGTCGAGGCGTGCCATCTGCTCGAGGAGAAGAGCTACGTTCTCCTGACCTACGACCACCTGACATCTCTGAGCGCCTTCATCACCCCCGTCGGAGAAAACTTTGTGCGCGAGGGAGGAGAAACGGGGATCATCACCGAATACCAGCGATACAGAGCGGCCGCTGGTGCCGGCGCGCCAAATCCCGACGACCCGGGTGCCGGGTTTCAACCGCCTCTCGCGTCGTCTTTTCAGCCCCCTCCCTCATCCGTGCCCTCCCCGCCGACACCTGCCCCCTCTGAGCAGAGCGCCGCGCCGCTCTCCGGCGAGGTCGCCAGTCATATCATCGCCAGTATGGAACTCATCATCCGCAACGATCCGTCGCTGTCGGAAAGCGCGAAAAATGACCTTGTCATAGATCTGAGGACGCTGGAGCTTCAGATGTCGAGAGGCTCCATCGGGAGGTCCGTGGTGGATGCCGTCACGGCGGAGCTCAGAGGCGTGCCCGCGCTCATCCCCCTTATCGACTTCCTGCTGACAATGAAGGGAGTTGGTTGACCCACCCCCCCATTAAGCGGCAGACGGGGCGGACCTGTCGGACATTCCTGATTGACATCCCTTTGTCTTGTGCTGTATCATCATTGAAAAAATTATGTTTTCCGGGACGACAGCATCTCAGAAGATACTCATAATCGATGACGACCGATCGGTGCGGCTGGTTCTGGCCACCCTGCTCAGGAAGAACGGTTTCGTGCCTCTCGAGGCCTCCGGCGGTCAGGAGGGGATCTCTTCCCTGAGGAGCGAACACCCCCGGTGCGTCCTTCTCGACCTCAAGATGCCGGGTATGGACGGTATAGAAACACTTCACGCTCTCAAGAAGATAGACCAGTTCGTTCCGGTGATCATCATAACCGGCTACGCTGACATCCCAACGGCCGTGCAAACGATCAAACTTGGCGCCTACGATTTTCTCACCAAGCCTCCCCAGGTCGATAAATTGATCCTGACGATCAAGCGCGCCATCGAAGCCTATTCGCTCCAGGAGGCTCTCAATCTGCTCGATGACACGATGCTGGGTTCCCTGGAGTCCCTTTTCGGCAGAAGCGATGCCATGAAGAGCGTCATCCACCATATACGCCAGGTGTCCAGGACGGATTTCTCCGTTATCATCCAGGGAGACACAGGGACGGGAAAATCCGTGGTGGCCCAGACCATACACGATCTGAGCAAGAGAGCCAGGAACCCCTTCCAGTCCGTCGATGTCGGAGTGATACCGGAGAATCTCATAGAAAGCGAGCTCTTCGGCCATGAGAAGGGAGCATTTACGGGAGCGGACAGGAAAAAGACGGGTTTCTTTGAGATAGCCCACAAGGGAACCATCTTTATCGACGAACTGGAGAACACACCTCCCCTCCTCCAGAACAAGCTTCTCAGGGCCGTCGAGGAGAAGAGGATCTACCCGATCGGCAGCACGAAGCCCGTTGATATCGATGTCCGGATCATAGCGGCATCCAATGCGGACATCAAGGATGCGGTCAGGGAGAAGAGATTCCGCGAGGACCTGTTCTTCCGGCTAAGCGAGTACATGATCACCATGCCGCGCCTCCGTGACCGGCCCTCCGACATACCTTTCCTCGCCATGAAGCTCATGACCGCAGCCTCCAACGAACTCGAGAAGCAGATGCGGGAACTGACACCCGAAGCCGCGGAGCTCCTCATGACCTATCCATGGCCCGGCAATATCCGGGAGTTGAAGAACGTCATCCGCAGGGCGGTGCTCACCTGTCGTGACGGTGTTATCAGGCCCGAGGACATCGAGTTCATAGTCGGAGAGACGGTATCCCGCCAGGACAATGGCACTTTCCTCATGCCTCTGAAGCAGGTCGCCCTCCAGGCCACGCGCGAGGCGGAAACTGAGGTGATCAAGCGGGCGCTCACGATCACCGGCGGCAACAAATCCCGTGCCGCAAGGCTCCTCGAGATTGACTACAAGACCCTCCTCACGAAGGTGAAGGACTACAGAATATCCTAGAAACGGTTCAAGAGTTCAAAGGTTCCAGCAACTGTGTTGAATGTCAATTGATTTCTTTTTCATGAACGGGCCTCCGCCCATGTCGTTTTGTTCTTCATCATGGTATTGAGGATGGTCAGAAGTTTCCTCATGCAGGCGGTGATGGCAAGCTTTCGCGCCTTCCCTGCCTTGAGGAGTCTTTGATAGAATGCCCTGATGACGGGATTGAACCTGATAGCCGAGAGCATGCCCATGTAAAGTACCGACCTGATATGTGACCTGCCTCCCCAGATGGTCCTTCTTCCCCGGTATTTGCCGCTGTCCCGGTTGAAGGGGGCAACCCCGACAAGGGCTGCGATCTCCTTCCGGTTCAGCGTTCCCAGTTCGGGAAGCGCTGCAACAAGGGTGCAGGAGATGACGGGGCCGATGCCGGGCGTGCTCGTCAGGATCGTTTCCTTTTCCTTCCACAGGGGGCTCTTCCTGATGGTCCGCGAGATGTCCCTGTCGACCTTCTTCAGGGCCTCGGTGAGGTAGTATATGTGGTTCCGGATATCCTTGCTCCCGAAATGGGGTGATTTCTCGAGACGGTTCTTCTCCATGGTTATCATCTGGACGAGCTGTCGTCTGCGGGCAACGAGCGCACGGAGCATCTCGGCCTCCTTCGTGGGGAGCGGCCTCACCTCGGGCTTGACGGCCCCGGCGAACTGCGCGAGGACCTCCGCGTCAATGCTGTCGGTCTTTGCAAGACGGCCCGTTGCCTTTGCAAAATCCCTCACCTGCCGGGGATTAACGGCCACGACCGGAAGCTGGTTGTCTGCGAGGACCCGCACCACTCCCATCTCGTACCCTCCCGTCGCCTCAATGACGATCCGGCCGGGCTTAAGGGGAAGGATGAAGGCAGCGACAGCCTCCTGGCCTTCCTCGTCATTGGTGAACCTCCCCCGCGTCCCGTCCGGTATGACCGCCACGTCACAATACTCCTTCGATACGTCGATCCCGATGAAAACGTCGTCCATTATATGGCCCCCTTTTCCCTTATCCCGACCTTGTGCAATGCGGGATCTCCTGTGAGTCCCTGGCAACTGTCCGGGCTTGTACGGAGATGGCGTGGCGACCCGAGCTGGAACACGGGATAGGGTCCCCTGGTCTAAACGGCCTGCCACGCCGGTAACCTTACTTTCATTCTTCTTATCATGGACGGCCTGTGATATTCCATGGGGAGTAACATACAAGGGTCAAAAAACAGAAAGAAGATTCGTTTGCATGCACCAGCCAGGATTGTGTTGACGACCAGCCTCTTTCCAGGGTCTTTCCCCTTGAACTCTTGAACCATTCGTTTATGTGACTTTTAGTATGGAATTGATTCCATAATTATGGTGCCGATTCCACAATGCCAGGTGTCTGTATCTGTGCCTCCCCAATGATATCAATGTATTACGCATTGGCACAGGTATTGCTATATGGAATGTCATGGTTGATCCTTATGCCACATGTGATCTAATGATGACCTCCACCGGCGAAGCTTCTTGCGCGCAGGGATCGGGAGACATCCCCGTTTCCCATTTCAAACTCGCCATTAGCAACGGAAGACAGGTAGATCATGCCCCCCAATACATCTACTTGACTTTCCCCCTGCCACAGAAGCTTCGCCACCCCCCAATAGACCTCAGTACGACCGGTTATATGCATGCGGCGATTCAAGAGGAGGATGTTTACGGCGCGAGCATCCTTGATGAGACAACCAACATCCTCCTCTCCCTTTCTGCATGACCGCCCCGGCAAAGAGAAGCAAAACGGTCATCCTGCGCAAGGACCGCGTCGAGGAGAGCCTTGAGGCGTCGCGACGCCCGTCGGCCCGCGTCCTCATAGCGGCCGACGATGGCTCGATCTTGCATTTCCTTGAATCAGCCATCGGGAGTTGGGGTTATGAGACCATGGTCGTTTTCAACGACAGGGAGCTTCTGTACCGCATGGAACGGGAAGAGCGCCCCGCTCTCGTCATCCTTGACGGTTCCATGCAGGGCGTGGACAGTCTGGTCCTGTGCAGGCGTATTCGTCTGTCTCCCGACATGACGCGGCCCTATATCATCCTTCTTGTACCGGATGTGACCGACAGACAGTCGTTTCCGGACCCCGCATGGGGACCCGACGATCTCCTTCCGAACCCCTGCACGAGAACTGAGCTGCACGCCCATGTCAGGACGGGCATGCGCGTAATAGACCTCGAGACCAGGGTGTCACGGCTCGTCACCGATCTCGCGCGCGCGGCGAACAGGATCGAAAGGCTCAGCGGGCTCCTTCCCATATGCTCCCATTGCAAGAAGATACGCGATGACTCGGGATACTGGAACGAATTGGAGAAATACATCAGCGATCATTCCGACGCCGAGTTCAGCCACGCCATTTGCCCCAGTTGCCTTGCCAAGTACTACCCGGATGTGAAGGATGAATGCCTGTAAGGTGCTGAAGAACAAGGATACGGTCCACGGCACCATATCCGCGGAACTCCTCGGGGAAACGGCCCTAGCCCTCATCAATGCCACCGATGAGCTGGTGGTCCTCGCCGGCGGGAACGGCAACATCATAGCGCTCAACAAAAAGTTCGCCGCCCGGTACGAGACGGGGGGCGAGTCGCTCGTCGGTTCCTGCGTCTATGACGTTCTCACCGGTGACCTTGCGGGAAAAACAAGGGATGTGGCCCTCAAGGTCCTCAAGGATGGAAAGACCGCCAAATTCGAGGCAAAGACCGATGGTTCATGGATGGAAGTGGAGATCTATCCCATACCGGACAGTCAGGAGAACATCGGGAAGGTCGCCATATTCATGCGGGACGTCACCAGGGAGCGCCGGTACGAGGAGGCCCTTCGGGAAAGCGAAAAGAAGTACCGCCAGATCGTCAACACAGCGAGTGAGGGCATTTGCGTGGCCGACGAGGAGTTCAGGATCACCTTCGTCAATGCTCAGGCCCTGAAGATGTTCGGTTATTCCGAGGAAGAGATGCTCGGGAAGTCCCTCGACGACTTCATAGCGGAAGAGGACCTGGAGGACCAGTCCGAGAAGAAGCAGCGCAGACAGGAAGGGATATCGGACCAGTACGAACGCCGCTTCAGAAGAAAGGACGGGCAATCCCTCTGGGTCAACATCTCCGCCAGCCCCATCCTGAACAGGAAGAACCGCTTTGTGGGATGCATATCCCTTTTTACGGATATCACGACACGCAAGCAGATGGAGAACGAGCTTCTCAATTTCAGGAAGCTCGAGTCCGTGGGCATTCTTGCCGGGGGTATCGCACACGATTTCAACAACCTCCTCATGTCCATGCTGGGATATATCTCCCTCGCCAGGATGTACCTGTCCGAGAGCGAATCAAAGGCCCGGGACAAGCTCACCGAGGCCGAAAGGACCATAGACAGGGCAAAGGAACTGACCACACAGCTCCTCACGTTCTCGAAAGGCGGAAGCCCCCTGAAGAAGACGCTCCATCTGCAGCCCATCGTTCGCGAGGTCTCCCGGATCTCCCTGTCCGGTTCACGAATAAAGTGCAAATACAGCTTTCAGGACAATGTGTGGCCTGTCAAGGCAGATGAGACGCAGATCCGGCAGGTCATTCATCAGCTCGTCCGGAACTCCCGGGAGGCCATGCCGGAGCACGGCGGCTCGGTGTTCATCTCCGTCCGGAACAGGACGCTTCAGGCCGAACCGGGAACGTTCCTGCCAGGCGGGGACTATGTCGAGCTCTCCATCTCGGACACGGGCAACGGGATCGCGAAGGAGCATCTCTCACACATCTTCGATCCCTATTTCACCACGAAGGATTTCGGTCCACAGAAAGGAATGGGTCTCGGCCTCGCCGTCTGCTACTCCGTCGTAAAGAAACATGGCGGCCAGATAGAGGTGGAGTCGGAGGCCGGTGAGGGGGCGACGTTCAACGTGTACCTCCCGGCGCACAGGACCGATCCGGTGAAGGAGGAGCCCGACCGGGCCGGGGCCGAACCCGCGAGTGAGTCCTCTCTCAAGGTGCTCATTGCCGACGATGAGCAATCCATCCTTCAAACGACGACGATGCTGCTCACCCACCTCGGCCATGACGTCACGGGCGTGGGCGACGGGAGGCAGGCCATCGATCTTTACCGCAGCTCGAAGGAGGCAGGTTTTCCCTTCGATGTGGTGATCCTCGACCTTATCTCCCCCAGCGGTCCTGACGGTGTCCAGATACTCCAGGAACTTCTCGGTATCGATCCCGGTGTTTCGGCCATCCTCTCAAGCGGCTACCCGAACGATCCCCAGATAGTCAACTACAAGGAGCACGGCTTCAAGGGTGTTCTCGTAAAACCATACAGGATAGAAGATCTGAATTTGGCCCTGAAACTGGCCAGAGGATAGAGAAGACGGGTAATGGGTGATAGGTAATGGGTGATAGGGAGAGATTGCTTTCTCCCATCACCTATGACCCATTACCTATCACCTGTCCTCTCTCTTTCTACCCGCTCTCTCTCATCACGATACCGGCTATGTGGCCGAGGGGAGCTACCGTCTTGACCGCGCCCACCTTGATGGCCTCCTTGGGCATCCCGAAAACGACGCATGTCGCTTCGTCCTGGGCCACCGTGTAAGCGCCGGCATCCTTCATTTCGAGCATCCCCTTGGCTCCGTCGTCACCCATCCCTGTCATGATGACGCCAACGGCGTTCTTCCCGGCATAGCGCGCCGCCGACCGGAACAGGACATCGACGGAAGGCCTGTGACGCGATACCAGCGGCCCGTCCTTCACCTCGACATAGTACCTGGCGCCGCTTCTCTTGAGGAGGGTGTGCTTGTTGCCCGGAGCGATGAGGACCCGTCCCCGGACCACAGTGTCGTCGTTCCGGGCTTCCTTGACGGAAACCCGGCAAATGCCATCGAGCCGCTTGGCAAAGGCGGCCGTGAAGTGTTCCGGCATGTGCTGGACGATGACCATTCCCGGAGCGTCAAGAGGAAGGGCCTCCAAAAACGACTTGAGCGCCTCCGTTCCGCCTGTCGACGCACCCACGACGACGACACGCTCCGTTGTCTGGATCATGGCGCGGGAGTTGGGCTTCTCGATAACGGCATCAGCGGTGAGCTTCGGTTCCACCTTTATGAAACCGTTGTTCTTCTTCGCGCGCCCGAGGCGTGCCTCGGCTGCCGCCTTCACCGTATCGCAGATGATCACCTTCGATTCCTCGAGGTATTGTTTCACACCCATCCGGGGCTTCTCTATGATGTCCACCGCCCCATACTCCAGCGCCTTCATGGCCGTCTCGGAATTCTTTTCCGTGAGGCTCGAGCACATGACAACAGGGATGGGCCTCTGGGACATGATCTTGTGAAGGAAGGTGATGCCGTCCATCCGCGGCATTTCCACATCGAGCGTGATGACATCAGGGACGACACGTCTCATGATGTCCGCGGCAACAAAGGGGTCCCTGGCGGAGCCGACCACCTGCAGCGCTCCGTCGGATTGGAAAACCTCTTCAAGCACCTGTCTCACCACTGCTGAATCGTCAACGATCAGGACTTTGATCTTCTCTGCCATCATGCCTCCGCTTACGCCCTGTTCATGCTGTTTTTCTAATGGTGGCTATTGTGCCGGTCTTCCTGTACACCGTCGGCGCTACCTGTTCGAGGGGAAGGTCCATGCCGAAGAGCGTCTCGGAATGGCCCATGAAGATGTACCCATCAGGCTTCAGACACCGGCAGAACTTATTGAGAAGCCTTTCCTGAACGATCTTGTCGAAATAGATGATCACATTCCTGCAGAAGATGATGTCTATCTTTTCCCGGAAGCCGAAATCGCCATCCATGAAATTGAGCCTCCTGAAGGAGACCCGGGACCGTATCTCGGGGGCTATCCTGAAGAGCCCCGCCTCGGGGTTCCTGCTCTTTAACAGAAACTTCTTCTTGATCGCCACCGGTATGGGAGCCACCTTGTCATCCTCGTAGACGGCTTTCTGGCCTTTCTCCAGAACACGCCGGGAAATATCGGTCGCGACCACGTGAAAAGGCAGGCGCTCCGCGCCCGCTGTATCCGCGAAGTCCTGCACCACCATGGCGATGGTGTAGGGCTCTTCGCCACTCGAACAGCCTGCGCTCCAGATGGTCAGCCTGTTCGAGACGGTGAATCCCCCGCCCCTGAGGAGCGTGGGCAGGACCCTCGAGGTGAGGTAGTTGAAGTGAGCGGGTTCGCGGAAGAAATCCGTCTTGTTCGTCGTCACCTCGTCGATCATGCTCGTGAGCTCGCCGCCTCGCCCCTCGTCGCTGAACAGGTACTTGCAATACTCGTCGAACGATCTCATCCCCAGCTTGCGCAGCCTCTTCTGAAGTCTTCCCTCGAGCATGACCTTCTTGACGGGGGTGATCTTGATCCCCACCTGGTCGCGAATGAAGACGGTCAGTTCCTCGAAGAGCCTGTTCGACAGCCTGATGGAGCCGTAGTCGGCGTTCCGGCTTCGCGAATCCTCAGGGAGCGCCATCACCCTTACCTCCTATCCCAGGACTTTCTTCACGACCGCCAGGAGCTGGTCCGGCTTGAAAGGTTTCACTATCCAACCAGTGGCGCCGGCGCTCTTGCCTTCCTGCTTCTTGCTGTCCTGCGATTCCGTCGTCAGCATGATGATCGGTATGAACTTGTACTCGGCCTTGTTTCGAACTTCCTTGATGAGTCCTATCCCGTCAAGGTTCGGCATGTTGAGGTCGGTCACGATCATATGGATCCCCGAGCCGCCCAGCTTCGACAGTGCGTCCTGTCCGTCGCTTGCCTCAACCGTCTCATACCCCGCGTTCTTGAGGGTGAAACTGACCATCTGGCGGACGCTTACAGAATCATCGACAGTCATGATACGTTTCGTCACCGCACTCCTCCTTGTGGATCAAAATGCATGTATAGATTCACGGTGTTCATCATCAAAAGAGCTCCACGTTGTCACCAAGATCATCGTCGCAGGCACCACCCTCTTCCGGGGCCGGGGGCGTTACGTCTCCCCTATCCCTTCCCGTAAAGGGAATAACATTCGATGCCACGCTCTGGTGTATGATCCTCTCCCTCTGCATCGTGTAATTGCTGGCGATGTACTCCAGGGAAAGGCCGCGGGCCTTCTCGAGTTCCTCATGGGACACGGCGCGTCTTGCCGCGGCGATGACCTCATCGAAGAGCGCCGAGAGGCCCGACACCTCACGTCTGAGGTCTTTGTGGACGGAGATGCTCTCGATCGTTTCCTCGATGAGGCCGGACAGGCTTCTGCTGCCCCCCTCTATCTCCTTCACCAGACCGACGACCCCGTCGTTCATGCCCTTGAGCTCGTTGAGCAGCCCCGACAGTTCGCCGATAATGCTGCCGCTGTCAGAGCCGCCGTCGCCGGTCCCCTCTCGCACGGCGGCCTGAAGTCCCTCTGTGGCCGTCACGACCTCCCTGAGGAGCTCGGATATGGTCGTTTTCTGTGACGCGGCATCTATGGAAAGGTGCCATATCGCCTCCGCTATGACCCCGAGCGGTGCGCCCTCAACCCCGGTGTGCGCGGACTTGACGCGGGCATTGACGGCGATGAGCTCTATCTCCTCGCCTATCTCTTCTATATCGTCCACGAGGCCGGAGATCGTCGACACGGCGGAAGACAGCTCTCCCATGGCATCGACGAATTCATCTTCCGCGCGTCCCGTGTCCTCGAGCTTGCTGATGACGGCCGTGGTTCCCGATTCGATATTGGACAGAAAGGTGCTCGCGATGAGGTCGGTTCCACCGGTGATCTTCTGGATGTCTTCCAGTATCCTGAAAACATTCTTCACGACACCCCGGAGGTTCTCGACTATGGCATCGACGGCATGGACAAATTTGGTCTGGGCGTCGGAAAGCTGGGCCTTCTGCAGCTCGCAGGCGATCGCGGCCTCCGCCACGAGCTCGGGAGCGACAGGCCCGACGTCGGGTCCGCCACGGCCCTCTCCCTGTGATGACGCTCGGAGTTTGCCTTCCATAGAGGTCAGGACGTCCCTGATATGCTCCACCTGTTGACGGGTAATATCGTGGAACTGCATGGACATGACGACCTCTCCGACCTGCTTCGATGTCGCGTTGAATCGGTTCAGCACGGAATCGGCGGCACTGAACGAGAGGTCCTGCCTGCTCTCGAGCAGCGCGATGCTCGATCGTATGTTGCCGAGCACCTCGCTTATGTAGCCCCTGCTCTTCTCGTTGATCGTTACGATCCTGGCGAGAGTTGCCTCGGTCAGGGACATGAGGGAGCGCCGGTGACTCTCGATCCCCGCCGACTTGTCGCGGATGAGTGCCGAAAGCTGGTCCACATCGCCCGCGAGATTGACGAAGTCGCTCTCCATCTTCTTCAGCTGGGCGCTCTCTATCTTCGTGGATATGGAGAGTATCTTCAGCGTTTTCACGATCTTGCGAAAATTGGCAAGAGGGTTGCCGACGTGGGAGACCGCGGAGAGAACGTCGTTAAGAGCGGACATGCCTGCCGCGAACCTGGTGTCGGAGCCCCCGATGTGCCTGTCCATCCTCTCGAGTATCTCGTGAAAGCGGCCTATGGTATCTTTCATGGCGGAGCTGTCGAGCATGCTCACCAGTGATGAGGCCTGACGCGATATCTTCTCGACCTCCACGTACACTTCATTGAGGCGGGAACCTATGAAAAGGAACTGTTCCTCCGTGCCTGGTATCAGCCGGCCCACCCGGGCCGCCAGTCCTTCGATCCCACTTCTGATGTCATCCATATATCCCGACCTTTCCTCGCTTCATCGGTTCGTTCCTTCGAGGGTAAACCTCTGACGCTTCCATACTTGTAGATTGTCGCTGTTCCGGGGGATAACTTAAGGAGGCAAAACCGGTTCCAGGGTTCAAAAGTTCAAGAGTTCAAGGGGGAAAAGACCGCTTGGAACCACCAGGTGCCGGGGCAAGAGAACAGGGTTCAGGAGGGGTCCTTACCATCTCCTGAACCCTGCGGGTTGTCTCTTCCTGCTGCCTGTCCCGTCCCTTTATTCGAAAGAAAAGTCCAGGAACATTACTTCCTGGGTGCCGTTGCCTACGGAGAAATTGAAGGGCAACTGGACTATGGGCAGGGTGGTGATGAAATTGAGCTCGATCTCCTTGCCCACAATGACCATCGGGATGGCCGCCTTGAGGTTGATGCCGGCCTTTTCGAATTCCTTCCGTGCCTGCCCCGATATTATGTTCGTGATCTCGCCGATGGCATCGACCACATCTGAATTGATGGCCGTCGATTCGTCTCCTATGAGGGTCTTGTATATAAAAAGAGCCCCCTTGTCCTGGAAGCTTATCGTGATCGTACCCTTCCTGTCCCCCACGAGACCCATTATGCCCGTTACCTCGCCCGAGGTCGTACGACTCGTCTTGATCACCGGTTTGCTCAACGTTACCTCAATGCCCAGCATCGTCCTGAATACCGACTGTGCCGCCATAATGAAAGGGTTTATGTACTTTACATCCATGCCTGCCTCCGGCGCTGTATTATTTACCGACCTTGGCTTTCGCCTTGTCTATCGCTTCCCTGAGCTTCTCTGGGGTGAAGGGCTTCACGATGTAGTTGTCCACACCCGATTTGATCGCCTCCATTATGTTGTCCTTCTGGGCCTCCGCGGTCACCATGATAAAGGGGATCTTCTTAATGTTGTCGTCGCCCTTGCATGCCTTCAGGAACTCGATACCCGTCATCTCCGGCATTATCCAGTCGCTGATGATGAGGTCGACCTCTTCCCCGCCGAGAACGGTGAGGGCGTGCTTGCCGTTCTCGGCTTCGAGCACATTTTCGATATTTATCTGCTTCAGAACATTCTTGATGATCTTCCTCATCGTCGCGAAATCGTCAACAACGAGCACTTTCATTGATAACCTCCGTTGCTTGTTGGGTTTGGCTCCATTCTAAACTAATTATAGTTATCGTGCAAAGCGGAATTAACTTAATGTAACATCCGTCACTCAGTTCAAAAGAAAACGACTTTCAAGGCGAATCCCGTTGTCATCGGACGGCCAAATCCTGTAATATTTGGAATACGGCGAATGATCGAAACGCACCGCTCACGCGAGGATTGATAAAATGACAGAACAGGACTTCTTGACGACCCTTGAGAACTACGGGCAGCATCACATCCTTGAACACTACCGTGCTCTCACGCCCCACCAAAGGGGTGTATTCCTCGAGGCCAGCCGCGGCCTCGACATCCGCCTTGTCATGAAGCTCCACAGACAATTCGATCAAGCCGAGTGCGCCAGCCCCGTCCCCACCGGCATCAGACCCCCCCGTGTTGTCTGCGTACCCCGGACCTCCCGCGAGCAGAACGGCGCCCTCCGGGCGCGGTCGATTGGGGAATCATTGCTGCAACGCCAGAAAGTGGCGGTTCTCGTCGTGGCCGGCGGGCAGGGTTCGCGCCTCGGTTTTGACGGCCCCAAGGGAACTTTTCCGCTCTCGCCGGTCAAAAGGAAGACTCTCTTCCAGCTTTTTGCCGAACAGGTCCGATATCTTTCGGTGCGTTTTGGCGTGACCATACCCTTTCTGATCATGACAAGCACAGACAACCACGAGGACACGGTGCAATTCTTCCAGGCCAACCGTCATTTCGGTCTCGCCCCCGACTCGGTACACTTCTTTTCCCAGGGGGTCCTCCCGGCCGTCTCTCCCGACGGCAGGCTCATCCTCCGGGACAACGTCCATTTCTATACGAGCCCGAACGGCCACGGCGGTTCGTTGAAGGCGCTCTCTGACAGCGGTCTTCTGGCCAAACTCATAGCAGCGGGCTATGAAGATCTCTTCTACTGCCAGGTGGATAATCCCCTCGTCAGGATCGCCGACCCTGTGTTTCTCGGCCACCATTCATCGGAGGCCGCCCAGGTATCGACGAAGGTAGTGCGGCGCAGAAGCGTCGACGAGAAGGTCGGGGTCTACCTCGACGTCAATGGAAGACAGGCTGTCATCGAGTACAGCGACCTTGATGAGAGCCACATGCAGGCACTCGATGAAAAGGGCGAGATACTCTACTGGGCCGGGAACACGGCCATCCACATCTTTTCCCTTTCCTTCATCAGGGACCTGAACACGGATGGTTTTGCCCTGCCCTATCACTGCGCCAGGAAGTCAGCCTACGTCGTCTCCTCCGACTGGGAGCCGGCCAGTATCGATGTGTGGAAGTTCGAAACCTTCGTCTTCGACGCCATACCGCTGGCCGAACGGGCGTGTTGCATGGAGGTCGCCCGTGAGGAAGAATTCGCTCCCGTGAAGAACAAGGAAGGTCCCGATTCACCCGATACCGCCCGGCAGGCCCTCATCGAGCTCCACCGCGCCTGGCTCAAAAAGGCGGGCGTCGAGGTCCCGCCCGACGCGAAAGTGGAGGTCAGTCCGCTCTTCGCCTTCACCCCGGAAGAGGCGGCGGAAAAGCTGCGGACCAGAAAAGTGGTCGCATCACCGGAGATATATATAGAATAAAGGTTATGGGTGATGGGTGATGGAACAAGACCCCAACACTCCCACCTCCTCACAAGCTCCAACGGTTCCAACGATTCTAACGGCTCCAACGGTTCAAACCGTCTTTTCCCCCACCCTGTGCAGTTTGATAAAGTTCGTTCTGCTTTTCGTGGCTATCGGGTGGCCTGCCACGAGAACGATGACATCCCCTTCTTTCGCGAAACCCGCCTCCACCATGAACCTGTCCACCTCCCCGATCATCCTGTCAGTGCTTGCCAATTTCCTGACCTGGTAGGGGATCACGCCGCGATAGAGCTTCATCCGCCGCACCACGGAAGCGTCGGGCGAAAGCGCCACGACGGGCATGTCAGGTTTGAACTTCGAGATGAGCAGTGCCGTGAAACCGGTCATCGTGAAGGCTACGATGCATCGCGCTCCCGTGTCGTGTGCCGCGCGCGAAGCTGCCTCCGCGACAGCACCGGGAAAATCGAACAAAGAACCTTCCGGGTATGGAACGTAGAACCGTTCCCCCGTCTCCCTGATATGCTCTTCCGTGAAGGATATGATCCGGTCCATTACCTCCGCGGAATCGAATGGGTATTGCCCGGCCGACGTCTCGGCGGACAGCATGAGCCCGTCCGTGCCGTCGAGCACGGCATTGGCCACATCCGTCGTCTCCGCCCGGGTCGGACGGGAATGGCGCGTCATGGATTCGAGCATCTGAGTGGCGGTTATGACGATCTTCCTCGCCTCGTTGGCCTTGCGTATGAGCATCTTCTGGTAAATAGGGACCTCTTCGAGGGGCATCTCGACGCCGAGGTCTCCCCTGGCGACCATGACACCGTCCGCCTCGGAGAGTACCCCGTCGATGTCCCTTATCGCCTCTTCCTTCTCTATCTTGGCTATGAGGGGTACCGATACCCCGCGTGCGGCCATCCAGGTCTTGACCTCCCTCACGTCATCGGCACTCCTGACGAAAGAGAGGGCGACGTAGTCCACGCCCATGGATATACCGAACTCGAGGTCAGCCCTGTCCTTTTCGGTGAAGAAGGCGGCGCTCACCTTCATCCCGGGCAGGTTCACACCCTTGTGCTCCTTCAGCACCCCCCCTTCCACAACCGTTGCGGTGATGGAATCTCCCGAGGTACTCGCCACCTCGAGCTGTATCAGGCCGTCATCGAGAAGGATCCTGTCCCCGGGTCGGGCGTCATGTATGAGCCAGGGATAGTCGATGTAGACGCGCCGCCCGTCTCCTCTCTCGGAGCCCGCGCGTATCTCGACGGATTGACCCTTCACGAGGGCCGCTTTGCCCCCCTCAAGGGACCCTACCCTGATCTTGATGCCCTGCAGGTCCTGAAGGATGGCGACGGGCTTGCGGAGTTTCTTCTCCACTGCCCGTATCTTCCTGATGAGAGACCCGTGGGAGACGTGATCGCCATGGGAAAAGTTGAGGCGCGCAACATCCATACCTTTCTCCACGAGAGACTGAATAGCCCGTGCCGTCTGTGTCGGCGGCCCGAGCGTGCAAACTATCCTGGCTTTTCTCATAGTTCCCCCTTTTCCCGAGCGGTTTCGTCAGGCGATGTCCGAGAGGTCTCTCCCATCGTCGAACCTGTCGCCTATGTGCCTCATGAGCCTCGCCATCTCACCTTCAGAAATGCCGGCCGTCAACTCCTCGGCCCTCTTCCGGGCCTCGATCATGATGTCGATATCTCTCACGATGTCCCCGATCCTGAAGGCCGGCATGCCTGACTGCCTGACCCCCAGCATATCGCCGACACCGCGTATCCTGAGGTCTTCCTCGGCAATGGCGAAGCCATCGCTCGTCTTCTCCATGATCCTGAGCCGCCTCGTTGCCAGATGGGTCCTCTTCGTCGACGCCACGAGGACGCACCGGGAGGGTTCCGATCCCCTGCCCACCCTGCCCCGGAGCTGGTGGAGCTGGGAGAGGCCGAAGCGCTCCGCGTTCTCCACGACGATCATCGTGGCCCGGGGCACATCGATGCCCACCTCTATCACCGTCGTGCACACGAGGACGTCTATGTCTCCATTGCGGAACCGGGTCATGACATCCTCCTTGTCCCTCGCGCTCATTCGTCCGTGGAGGAGCGCCACCCTGTATTCCGGGAAAACGGAGCGCTGCAGCTCCGCGGCCATGGTCTTTGCGTCCCGCACGGGATTGTTTTCGCACTCCTCCACGAGGGGGTAAACGACGAAGACGCCGCGCCCGGCGGCAAGCTCCTCCCTCATCATCCCCTGTGCCCGTTCCCTGTCGTCGTCGGAAAGTACCTTCGTCACCACCTTTTGCCTGCCCGAGGGCATCTCGTCGATGACGGAGACGTCAAGGTCCCCATAGACGACCATGGAAAGGGTCCTCGGGATCGGTGTGGCCGTCATGCTCAGGACATCGGGGCGGCGCGACTTGTCCTTGAGCCTCTTGCGCTGCTCCACGCCGAAGCGGTGCTGCTCGTCAATGACGACAAGGCCGAGTCTGTGGAATTCCACGTCCCCCTGGATCATCGCGTGGGTGCCGATCACGATGGGCGTCACGCCCGTCCGTATCCCTTCGATGACATCCCTCCTCTCGCGCCCCATGCCGCCCTTGAGCAGCGCCACGGGAACACCGAGCCCGGCGAACCATCTATGGACGTTGAGGTAATGCTGTTCGGCCAGGATCTCCGTGGGTGCCATGAAGGCGGCCTGGAAACCGTTATCGATGGCCACGCAGGCGCATGCCACCGCGCAGACGGTCTTTCCCGAACCCACGTCTCCCTGGAGGAGCCTGTTCATCGGGATGCCCCTGCCCATATCGGATACGATCTCCGTCATGGCCCGGGATTGCGCGCCGGTAAGCTTGAATCCCAGGTTCCCCAGGAATTCGCGGTAAAGGGGGCCATCGGTGGCGAAGGCTATGCCGCGCTCACTGCAGGCCTTTCTCTTTCTCGACATCAGGGTTATCTGGAAATGAAGGTACTCCTCGAGGATAAGCCTTCGTACGGCCTCGTTTCCCCTGGCCTCGTTGTAGTCATCTCCATTGGCCACGTGGACGCACCTTACCGCCTCCGCAAAGCTCATGAGGCCGAAACGCCTCTCCATATCGCCGGACAAGACGCCGCCTGGTGAGGGGCCAAGGAGGTTCAGGGCCTCGGACACGACGTTGCGGACAAACCCCTGCTTCACCCCATCCACCTGGGAATAGACGGGGATGATCCTCCGTGCCGTCCCGGGAGTCTCGTCATCACCGAGCACGGCCGTCTCGGGATGGACCATCTGCAGGGTTTCTCCAAAGTTCCCCACTTTTCCTGAAAGGAAGAGTGTCACCCCTTTTCGGCAGATCTTCTGAAGGTAGCCCTTTGACCACTGGAACCATTTCAGGGAAAGGAAACCGGTCCCATCGGTAACGATCACCTCGAACCCCTTTTTCCTTGCATGCCTGAAGAACATGGAACGGTAGGAATCGACGGCAGCGACAACGCAGGCGTCGTCGCCCGCCTCGAGGTCCGCGATATTCCGTACCGTTCCCCTGTCGAGCCAGCGGATGGGGATGAAGTAGAGCAGGTCGTCAACGCACCGTATCCCCTTCTTCTCCATCCCCTTCGCGATCACCGGTCCCACACCCTTTAAGAACGTAAGCGGGATCCGGCGATCGACAGGGCCCTTTTCCTTTTCGGACATCACCTTGTATAATACAACAAGAGAGAGGCGGTTCAAAAGTTCAAAAGTTCAAGGCTTCAAAGGAAAGGCCGCGAAGAGTGGCCCGAGGTGTCCGTTGTTTTCCCGTCTTTTGCTCTTGAACTCTTGAACTTTGGAACTTTCTTCACGCTTGAACGCCTTTTTTACCATTGCATGGCAAAAACGCTTTGTATAGGAGGATCGGTCATGGAAACATTGAAAGAAGTGGACTTTCACGGCGTCGTTTTGCGTGTGGTCAGGGGTGACCTTACGGAAAGCGACGTCGACGCGATCGTCAATGCCGCCAACTCCTATCTCCGGCACGGGGGCGGGGTTGCCGGCGCCATCGTCCGCAGGGGCGGGCTGATCATCCAGGAGGAAAGCGACAGGATCGGGTTCGTCCCGGTGGGGTCCGCCGCCCTGACCGGCGGGGGGAGGCTCAGGGCGCGCCACGTGATCCATGCCGTGGGCCCCATGTGGGGCGAGGGCGACGAAGAGAACAAGCTCAGGAAGGCGGTCCGGAGCGTCCTCGCTCTCGCCGACCGGGAGGGCTTCTCCTCCATCTCCATGCCTGCCATCAGCGCGGGCATCTTCGGCTTCCCGAAGAAGCGCTGCGCCGAGATCATAGTCGGCGAAACTGCTGGGTTCCTCAGGGAGGGCTCCACATCCCTAAAGAGCATATCCTTCTGCCTCATGGATGCCGGCATCATTGATTTCTTTGTAGAGGAGCTTGGCCTGCTGGAAGGAAGATAGACACGATGTGCGGCATATTCGGCATATACAACCACAGGGACGCGGCCAATCTCACCTATCTTGGCCTTCACGCCCTTCAGCACAGGGGCCAGGAAAGCGCGGGAATATCGTGCACCGACGGGGAGATCATGAGGACCCATCGCGAGATGGGACTGGTCTCCGATATCTTTGATGCCCATGTCCTGTCGCAGCTCCCGGGCAGGTCCGCCATAGGCCACGTGAGGTATTCCACGTCCGGCTCCAGCACCATCGGGAACGCTCAGCCCCTCATGGTCGAGTACTCGCGGGGTTACCTGGCGATGGCTCACAACGGCAACCTGACGAACGCGAAGATCGTGAAGGGCGAGCTCCAGAACTACGGCTCCATCTTCCAGTCCTCCTCCGACACGGAAGTGATCATCCACCTCATGGCCCTCGCCCACGAGGACTCCACCGTGGACCGTCTCATCAGCGCCCTGAGGAGGATGGAAGGTTCCTATTCCATCGCGGCCCTCACGAACAATGAGCTCATCGCCGTCCGCGATCCCCATGGTTTCAGGCCGCTTTGTCTCGGCAGGATGAGGGACGGCTATGCCATATCGAGCGAGAACTGCGCCTTCGACCTCATCGGCGCCAAATACGTCCGTGAGATCGAGCCGGGGGAGATACTCGTCGTCAACCAGAACGGTCTGACGTCATACAAACCCTTCAAGCCGACGACCCATCACCACTGCATCTTCGAGTTCATCTACTTCGCCCGGCCCGACAGCTACATGTTCGGCAAGACCGTGTACAGCGTGAGGAAGGCCCTGGGCAGGCAGCTTGCCAGGGAGAGCGCCGTTGACGCGGACATGGTAATCCCCATACCCGACTCGGGGATAAGCGCCGCCATCGGCTATTCCCAGCAAACGGGCGTCCCCTTCGAGATGGGGCTCATCAGGAACCATTACGTGGGCCGCACCTTCATAGAGCCACGGGACTCGATACGCCATTTCGGTGTAAAGTTGAAATTGAACGCACTGCGTGATATCGTAAAAGGCAAACGCATCGTCGTTATAGACGACTCCATCGTCAGGGCGACCACGGGCAGGAAGATCATCAAGATGCTGAGGCAATACGGCGCGAAGGAAATTCATTTCCGGGTGAGTTCGCCGGCCACCATGTATCCCTGTTTCTACGGGATCGATACCCCTTCCCGCTCGCAGTTGATCGCCGCGTCGCACACCCCGGAGGAGATCAACCGGTACATGGGTTCCGATTCCCTTCACTACCTGACGATAGAGAGCATGCGCAAGGCCCTTGGAAAGGGCGAATACACATACTGCGATGCCTGTTTTTCCGGGGCATACCCGTCACGGTTCCCCTGGGGTATGGAACTGGAACAGATGGAGCTTTTCGCCAAAGGAGAGAAATGATGTCAGACGACCGCGCAGCGCTCCTCACCATCCTCAAGACGCTATCATACGAGGAGGGGGAATTCACCCTCGTCAGCGGCAAGAAAAGCAGTTTCTACATCGATGCCAAGGAGACGACCCTGAACCCCGAGGGCATGTACCTGGTAGGCAGGATGATGTACAGGATGGCCCGGGAGATCCCCGGCATCGAGGCCGTCGGCGGCGTCAGCATCGGAGGCGACCCCCTGGTGTCTTCGGTCGTGCTCGCGGCTCACCTGGAGAATGACGATCTGAGAGGTTTTCTGATCCGGAAGGAACCCAAGGGTCACGGAACGAACCGGTGGGTCGAAGGTGGGAAGAACTTGAGGAAGGGAATGAATGTGGTGATCCTGGAGGATGTGGTCACCACCGGCGGATCCTCATTGAAGGCGATCGAGGCCGTCGAGAAGGAAGGCTACAAGGTGAAAGGCGTCATCGCGCTCCTTGACCGCCTTGATGGAGGCCAAGAAGCAATAGTATCAAATGGTTACATCTTCAAATCTATATTCACCCTTAAAGATGTAAGGGCTTCTACCTGATATAACTTACGATATCGAATCAGCCTCTTCGCCGTGCAGGACCTGGCGGATGTGAAGGAGTAGCTCTTTCTTACCGTATCCCGTCCGGGATGAAAAGAGGTGCGCCCTGGCGCCGTTGACGAAGGCCTCGAAGGAACGCCTCTTTTTCGCAATGTTGCCCTGGGTCTCCTTGTCGACCTTCGTGAGCACCGGTGAGAAGGGAAGCCCCTTCGCGAGGAACCACTCCACGAGCATACTGTCGAGGTCGTCCGGGTCCCGCCTCACATCGAAGAGCCATATGACTCGCCTGATCCGGTCGTTTGTGAGCAGGTATCCCTCGACCATTTTGCGCCAGTCCCTGGCCATTTCCCGGGAAACCTTAGCGTAACCGAAACCGGGAAAATCGGAGAAGATGACCCAGCCGCGCCTTCCCTTCGATTCATAAAGGACCTTGTAGATATTGATCATCCTCGTGGCGCCCGGCCGCGAGCTGGTCCTGGCGACGCGCTGCGCCGCAAGGGCGTTTATGAGCGACGATTTGCCCACGTTCGATCTGCCGACGAAGCAGATCTCGGGGAGGTCTCCCACCTCTGCGTCCCCGGCCGCCCGAACGCTCTTGATGTACCTGGCGTCTATTATTCTCATATCGTTCTATTTCTCTCCACCGGGAGTTTCCACCGTGTACGACTTGATGAGTGTGTTGAGGGTATCGAGTATGACGGCCGGGTCTTCGCTCCTGATGCCCAGGACCTTATCCTCGATGTCCGTCCTGAGTCTGGGCCAGTCAACGGGTGGGGACTTTACCATGGTGATCTTGCCGTGCATTGTCCGGGCTGACTCCTCTTCACAGGATACGAGTTCTTCGTGGAGTTTCTCCCCCGGCCTCAAACCCGTGAAGACGATGTCGATGTCGTCCCCTATCTTAAGACCCATGAGACGGATCATGTCGTGGGCGAGGTCGAGTATCCTGACCGGCTCTCCCATGTCGAGGACGAATATCTCCCCCCCCTTCCCCATGGCCCCCGCCTGCATGACAAGCTGGGCCGCCTCGGGTATGCTCATGAAATAGCGTGTCATCTCGGCGTCGGTCACCGTGACGGGCCCTCCTCGGAGTATCTGTTCCTGGAAAAGGGGAATGACGCTGCCGGCGCTGCCGAGGACATTGCCGAACCTGACGGCGATGAACCTGGTGCCGCCCTGTCCGTTCATGCCCTGGCAGATGAGCTCGGCAACTCGCTTTGTGGCTCCCATGACGTTGGCCGGGGCCACCGCCTTGTCGGTGGAGATGAGAACGAACTTCTCCACCCCGGAATCGAGGGACGCCCTGACCACATTGTACGTCCCCTGGATGTTGTTCCTGAGGGCCTCGAGGGGGTGAGACTCCATGATGGGGACATGCTTGTAGGCGGCGGCATGGAACACGACCTGGGGCCTGAAGCTTTCCATGACGCGCGCAAGCCTGTCGGTGTCGAGGATGTCCCCGAGGATCATAGCGTAGGGTTTACCGTCATAGACCTGGCCGAACTCCATATTTATCCGGTAAAGCTCATTCTCCACCCTTTCATAGAGAATGAGTTGCTCCGGTTCCATCTTCATGATCTGCCGGCAAAGCTCGGAGCCGATGGAGCCGGCGGCACCCGTGACGAGCACCCGTTTGCCCGTGAGGTATTCCCTTATCTGCTCCCTGTTGAGCTCGACGTGTTCCCTCCCCAGGACGTCCTCTATCCGGATCTCCCGTATCTGGTTCACGTGAACGCTGCCGTTCAGGATATCGCTTATGGCCGGGACGGTCTTGCAGCTGATCCCCGCCTCGTCACAGAGCCTGACGATACGCCTCATCTCCTTGCCCGTCAGCGACGGTATGGCGACCACGGCCTCCTGTGCCTCTTTCTTTGCGGTGATCTTCACCAGGTCATCGATCTTCCCCAGGACGGAGACGCCGTGGATCCTCTGTCCTTTCTTCGCGCGGTCGTCGTCCAGGAATCCGACGGGTTCATATCCGATCTGGGCGCTCTGGTTCATTTCCCGGAGTATCATCTCCCCCGCCCTGCCGGCACCGATGATGAGGACCTTCTTCCGCGACCGTGTCGA
This sequence comes from Syntrophorhabdus sp., assembly GCA_012719415.1. NCBI lineage: Bacteria > Pseudomonadati > Thermodesulfobacteriota > Syntrophorhabdia > Syntrophorhabdales > Syntrophorhabdaceae > Syntrophorhabdus > Syntrophorhabdus sp. Next base: position 100,832 of record JAAYAK010000204.1, on the reverse strand, counting down.
CCGCACGGGGTAGAACTCTCTGAACAGCCTGTACAGGAAACGGGACCCCCCGACAAGGGTGAGGATTATGAACCAGTCTATGACGAAAACGGATCGGGGGAAATCGATGAAGTGGTAGACAAAGCCGACATACACCGAAAAAAGCAGGGAGCTCAGGACGGTCGCCTTCAGGATGCGTATCAGGTCGTTCATCGAGGCGTACCGCCAAACACCACTGTAAAGCCCGAAGACGAAGAAGCAGGCGACCCGGAATACTATGAGAACGGGCAGCGTGTTGAGGAACATCGCGAAATTGATCTTCGGAATATCGAAGTTGAAACGCAGGTAGTACGCGAACCAGTAAGCCAGGGCGGTGACGGCCGCATCGCTCGTGAGAACGATGAGCCTTTTCGCGCCTCCTATGAGCCGAGTCTTCATTGTCTTTTCGAACCCCTAAAACTTATATCAGCATACCGCTGCATTTTCTATGCTTTTCTTCCTTGCCCCGCCGGTGTGCCCGCCCCGATGACATCACGGGGAATCTCGCCCTTACGGCCCCATGCGTTGCGGCATCCCATGTCCTTGCCGAAACGAGAGTCCCTGTCTTCTTTCGCGCGCAGTGCTTCGACCACGATGACACCTCTACTTATCGTCCGCTCCCCGCTTTTTGGAGCCTTTGAATTCGGGCATGGTCTCGAAACCCTCGGCGGAAATGCCCTGTCTCTTCACCACGTTCACAGCGGTCATCCAGAGGATCCTGAGGTCGAGGGAGAAGCTCCCGTGGTCAACGTACCAGACGTCGAGGTCGAGCCTCTCTTCCCACGAGATGGCATTCCGGCCGTTGACCTGCGCCCAGCCCGTGATGCCCGGTCTCACATCGTGGCGCCTCGCCTGGTGCTCGTTGTACAGGGGCATGTAGTGCATGAGAAGCGGCCTTGGCCCCACAAAACTGAGGTCGCCCAGGAGAACATTGAAAAGCTGGGGCAGTTCGTCGAGGCTCAATGCCCGAACTATCCTTCCCACAGGTGTCAATCGCGCCCCGTCCGGCAGCAGATCCCCCACAACGTTCCTGCCCTCCGTCATGGTGCGGAACTTCATGATCGAGAACGGCCTCCCGCGGTAGCCGGGACGCATCTGTCTGAACAGGACGGGGCTGCCCATGGACATGTAGATAACCAGCGCGATGGCCAACATGGGGATTCCGAGCGCGACGATCCCGAGCAGGGAAAGGGCAATGTCGAAGGCTCTCTTCGTGAAGGACAGACGCGGACGGCCGCCAAGCACCCTGTAGTATTCAACCATGGCGCCGGTGACCCTCTCCCGGGAGAACATGTCGAGGGCAAAGGTGCGGGCCCGTTCCCCCATCCTCCGCGCCAGAGAGGGGTCTTCAACGAACTTCATCATTTTGAGCATGAGGTCGTGGTGGGAGCCCATTTCAAAAAGCATGCCCGTGACGCCCTCCTCGATGGCATCGGTGATGCCGTATATTCTCGACCCTATGGAGGGAAGGCCCACGGCCGCCCCCTCTATGACGACAAGTCCGAACCCCTCCCGGTAGCTCGGAAGGCACAGGATGTCAGATGCCGACATGAGTCTCTCCGGGGCATTCGCGGGTCCCGTCAGGTGCACTCTTTCCGCACATCGTGAGCATATCTCGAGGACCTTCTCTTTCATATTCTCCTCGTCGGGACCGGCAAGGATCAGATGCACCCCCGCCTTAACCGTCGCGCAAACCCCGGCGAACGCCCGGGCTAGGTCGAGGATGCCCTTGTCCCTCTTCAATCGTCCGAGGAAAAAGAAGACCGTCTCGGTGGACCCGATGCGGAGATCCTTCCGGATGGCCATCCTTGCTTCCTCATCGAAACGGAACCTCCCGGCGTCGACGCCGCACATGGACCCGTTCGCTATGACCGCCGACCCGTCGCGTCCCACGATGCCTTCCGCGATGAGGAACTCCCTCTGGGAAGGGCTGTCGATGAGGACCTCCGTGGCACAGGCAACGAGCACCCTGTCCATGGTCTTGAGGACAAGCCGCTTTATGCCCCTCAGGTTCTTCCATACCTGTCCCGTAAAGGTGTGGACCCTCGCGGGCACACGGGCGGCGAAGGCGGCCGTCATGGCGAGCAGACCCGACTTGGGCATGATGGAATGCACGATGTCGAAACGCTCCTCCCTGAATATCCTGAATAGCGCGAGAAGCGCTTTCACGTCGCTCACGGGCGAGACGCTCCGGGGGATGGCAAGGGGGATGACCTTCGCCCTGACCCCATAATCTGCAAGGAATCCCGGGTCCTCCGTCGAGCATATGACGCTCAGTTCGAAGGTATCCTGAAGCAACGACATATGGTCCACGAGAAAGGCCCTCACGGACATCTCGAGAGTGGCGACAAAACACACCTTCTTTCTCCCTGAGTTGCCTGCCATCCTACCCGCTGTATCCTGGCTCGCCTTTACCATGAGCTGACATCTATCTGCATATCCTGTACAGGACAAACGAATACTCTCTGAAATCCTCGAGTTCGGGAATGCCGACCCTTTCCAGGTGCATTGCCTTTGTGTGCGCCTTGAAACCCCTGACAGAGGTCTCGATGGTCCTGTCGTCAACAACAAGGTAACTCGCGTCAACGGTCTCGAGAAACTGACCCAGTGCGGAATGATCGATATTGACGGGGATGTTGACGAACTCCCCGCCCTTGTAGAACGTCAACCGGTTGATCCTCGGTTCCACCGCGAATTTTCTATCGGAATACCCCATCCGCTTCAACTGGATACCCGCCATTTTCATCTCGATCTTCCCATCGCCGGCGGACGACAGTGTCTTTGGCAATATGGATATACAGGCAAGGATGAGCAAATAGACGGCAATGTGACGCGTCAGCTTCCGGCTCCACCGACTCCTCCCAGCAATCCTCGCAATGCGCGAGCTGAATTCCCAGAAACCGGCGGAAACCCATAACAGCGACGGAATTCCCATGAGAAGGCCGTGCCTCGTGCTCACGTAGGAAACCTTGAAGGCGTATACGAAAGAGACGAGAAAAAAGACGGAGCACCATATCAGGAGCGGCACTTCCTTGCCGGAATAGGGAATGGTCCTTCTCCTTATCACACCAAAAAGCAGGAACATTATCAGGACCACGTGAAAGGACCTGAGATACTTGTACGAAGTCTCCCAGGCGGAAAAAACATACCTGTTCCTCATGATCTTCGTGAGAAGGGATGCCTCCTCCCCGGGGAGCGGGGTGGTCCCCCCAGCGTCTGCCGGCAGGGCCACGTTCGCACTTCTCATGAGAGAGGGTATTTTCCTTACCCCGTGGCCCAGCTCCCAATCGCCTGCCCTGCTCTTGAGAAAATAGAGAGGCGCGATAAAGATCGCCGGGAAGGCGATCAGGAAGACCATGACGAAGGCGAGCCAGAGCCTCACCTTTCGCCGCTGATAAAGAAGGCTCCATACCATCCATAAGAGGATGATCGCGACCAGGGCCAGGCCTTCCGTCCGTGTGAAGGACGAAAGACCGACGAAGAAACTGGCGAGGACAACGAACCACCATTTCTCCTCATCTATCCCCTTCCATGCCGCCCACAGGGACGCTATCGAGAAACACCAGAAGAGCGGTTCCCTGAGAACGTCAGAGGAATACTCCACGAGCCGGGGGCTTACAACGAAAAAGATCGCCGCAACCGCAGCGATCTTCACGTCGAACATACGCCGCAAGAGCAGGAAAAAAGGCAGAACGGCAGCGGAACCCGCCAGTGCCGACACCATCCGCCCGGCGGTCTCCCAGTCGTGAAAGACCTTTTGAAACACCACAATAAGAAAGGGATAGGCGCTGTAGAAACCCTCCTGGTACACACCCTTCCAGTTGCCATCGCCTATCAGTCTGGCCACCTTGATATAGAGCATGCCGTCAGGCGTAATGATGTCCGCGGCAAACACCATGTAGAGCCTTGTGGCCAGAGCGGTCAGGACGAGGACGACGGCTATTTTTACATCCTGCCTGATATGCTACCCCCCGTGTACATCCCGTCCCTTCTCTGCCTCCACGATGATGATCTCGCCTTCGAGGACCTCGCGGGAGAAGAAATCCTTGTCGCCGGGCGCCTTGCTTTTCATCTTCTTCGTAATGATGCGCCTCAGGAGGGGGTACAGGGCACTCCACCTGCGGGCCCTGACATACCGGTTCGTGTGGACCCTCGTCACCTCCAATCCGGCCTTCTCGAGGGCATACCGCAATTCCGTAAAGGTCATGGGGTTTATGTGCTGGTGATCGTATTCGGGGTGTCCGTGACGGAACTCCCGGGGCAGTTTGATGAAGCGGAAGAAATCGTGGTACCCGTAGAACAGGAACCGTGTCCTGCTCTTGATGGACATGATGTTCGGTGTCGTGATGACAAGGGTCCCGCCCGGTCTCAGTACCCGCGCGAATTCCCTCACGCACAGAAAGGGGTTCTCGAGGTGCTCGATGCCCTCGACGCAGGTGACATAATCGAAGGAGGAGTCCGCGAAAGGGAGCACCCCGTTGAGGTCGACCTGCTTGAAGGCTACCTGCCCGTGAAGCCTGAAGAAGTCCGCATCGAGGTCGACGGCCGTGATATCGTGAGTGCCCATCAGCCGCTGCACCAGGGCACCCTCTCCGGCAGGGGCGTCGAGGAGCATGCCCCGGGGCATGCCCGCAAGGATGGACACGACCTTCTCCTGCGTGCCGGGTGCATTCTTGTCGACAAGCAGCGCCCCCTGACTCTCCAACCGTTTATTCTCAGCCGTTTCCATGATCCATCACCCCTTCCTGACGTGTTCCCTGACAATCCCTTCGAGCTGCTTCCCCACATTGCTCAGCCGGTACCGAGCTGAAACTTCAAACCCCCTCTTGACCAGCGCCTCCCTCAAGCCGGCGTTGCCGGCGATATCCATGATCCCCTGAGCGATCGCCTGCGGTCTGTGGACATCGACAAAATAGGCGAAATCATGGACATCGTCGAAGGCGTAGAAGGGCGATATCCTCGTCAGAATGACGGGCGTGCCCGTGCTCATCGCCTCCACGGGAGGCAGGCCGAATCCCTCTATCTCCGTTGATGCCCCGACAAGGATATGGCTCTCCCGGTAGAGGTCGGCCATCTCCGCCTCGGAGATCCTCACGAGGAATCTGTCGGCCACGCCCTCGCCCTTCTCCTTCTCCCCGATGTCCGCGGGCGAGACCCGGGTCAGGTGCACCTTTCTCCCCTGACCTTTCAGGATGCGGACCGCCTCGAGAACGTCGGGGATCGCCTTGTACTCGATGTTGTAGTTTCCCACGGAGAGTATCTTCAGCGTCCCGCCGTAATCGAGGTCCTTTTCCTTTGGATGGAAGACGCCCTGGTCTATCCCGTTGGGCAGGAGATAACAGGTGGTGTGGTACCTGTTCTCGACACCCCGGACGAGGTGGGGGGCGATCGCTATCTTCACCGTGGGTAGTTCGTAGAGCCTGTCGAACCTCTTGAGCCTCGCCTTCCATTCTTTCTTCTTGTATCGATATTTCAGCCTCGAAACGATACCGCTGCCGCGGAAGCGTTCGGGAACAACGGAGCCGTTTATCCGTTCCAGGACATAATCGGGCTCGAACCCCTGGAGAAAGTGGAAAAGGGGAATACCCCTGCCCCTGGCGAGATCCCAGAGCTCCTCCACGTCCTTCGGGGTCGTTACGACGATGCCGTCAGCCTCGGGGATGGTCTTTTCGTCGAAGGCGGGCACGACCTCCGGTTTCACCCGGAAGCCCCATTCCTCGTCGATGAACCGTGTGAGGAGGTGGACCGTGTGGCCCATGCTCCTCAAGAGCTCGACATGCTGGAAGAAGACCTTGACACCGCCCGTCATTCCCACATGCCGTATCGCGTAGACCAGCTTCATGCGTTTCCCGTTCCCTCCCTCACGATCGGGCACCGCTGTTCCCGGCTATGTTCGAGGCAAGGATATCGGCGATCCTCAGGGCGGCTTTGCCGTCCCCGTATGGGTTCACCGCTTCGGCCATCCTCCTGTACGTGACGTCGTCGTCGAGAAGCTCCGAGACGGAGCCCACGATCGTCTCCCTGTCCGTACCGACGAGCCTGACAACGCCTGCCTCGACCCCTTCGGGCCTCTCCGTCACTTCCCTCATGACCAGGACCGGTTTGCCGAGCGACGGCGCCTCTTCCTGCACGCCCCCCGAATCCGTGAGTATCAGGTAGGACCTGTTCATGAGGAAGACGAACTGCTCGTATTCCACGGGCTCGATGAGGTGTATGTTGGGGACTCCGCTCAGGATCTCGCGCACCGGGCGCTGAACGCTCGGGTTGAGATGGACGGGATAGACGATGGACACATCGGGCCTCTCCCGGGCGATCGACTTGAGGGCAGTGCAGATGTCTCTGAAGCCCGTACCGAAGTTCTCCCGCCTATGGCCCGTCACGAGGATCATCCTCCGGCCGTCCGACAGGTCGATGCCCCATCGGTCCCTGAAAGCCCGCATCAGTGCCGACCCTGCCCGCCCCGCCTCCTGCTTTTCATTGATCATCATAAGCGCGTCTATGACGGTATTTCCTGTTACCCATACGCTGCCGGGGGCCACACCTTCCGCAAGGAGGTTCGACCTGCTCCATTCAGTCGGGGCAAAGTGGTAATCGGCGACAACGCTCAGGAGACGCCTGTTGGCCTCCTCTGGGAAAGGGCTGTACTTGTTCCATGTCCTTAAGCCCGCCTCGACGTGTCCGACGGGTATCCTGAAATAGTACGCCGCAAGACCTGCCACAAACGCCGTCGTCGTATCCCCCTGGGCAAGGACCACATCCGGTTTTGTGGCTTCGTAGATCTCCCTCAGGCCCGATAACGCCCTCACCGTCACGTCAAAGAGGTCCTGGTCCTCTTTCATGATATCGAGATCGTAATCGGGGGTAATACTGAATATGGAGAGCACCTGGTCGAGCATCCGTCTGTGCTGGGCCGTTACGCAGGTGATCACCTCGAAGGGCTCGGGGCGTTCCTTCAGTGACCTTATTACGGGGGCCATCTTGATGGCCTCGGGCCGGGTCCCGAATACGAGGAGGACTTTACCCACTTCGCCCTGCCCCTCGCGCTTCCGGACCATCATGGAAGGTCAGGACCCTCGCCGGAACTCCAGCTGCCGTAGCATTGTCGGGAATATCGGCCGTGACCACACCCCCCGCGCCCACAATGCTCCACCGCCCCACCTTCACACCCGGTGTCGCGACGCTTCCCGCGCCATGGAAAGCACCTTTCCCGACGGACACGTTTCCGGCCAGGGTGGCACCCGGACCGATATGCGCAAAATCGCCGATCACGCAATCGTGATCGATGGAAGCACCGGTATTAATGATGCAATGCCTTCCTATGACCACGTCGGGCTGGACCACGGCCCCCGCAAAGACGACGGTACCCTCGCCGATAGAAGCGGATGGATCGACGTGAGCATGGGGATGCACAACCGTTCTCCATTCCACATTCTCTATTTCAAGCGCCAACCGTTCGCGGATGCTGTTGTCCCCGATGGCTATCACACCTGTCTTGCCTCGCAGGGGGCCGAATTGCCGCGGTCCGCTGACCAGGTTGCCTAGGATCCTTTGTCCCCATTTTGCAGGGTCATCGTCAATGATCCCGAGCACTGTCGCACCGGCAGCCATAAGAGTGCCTGCCACGACCTTGGCGTGACCTCCTCCGCCCAGCACGAAAACACCGTTACTCATGCTCAAACCTCTTGTTTACCGGAATCCTCTTGAATTCCCTCCGCATTTCAACACCTCCCGGTGCGCATGCGCATTGTATGACCCTGACCGCGGTCAACCACAATATTCGCATATCCTCGAAGAAATATCTATTGTCCCGATACACAACATTCGCACCCCGACGCATCTTCAGTGCTTCACGTCTTCCATTCTCACCACCTTGCCGAAGGTTCTCCAGAGTATCACCATATCGAGCCCGAAGGACCTCTTCTTCAGGTAATACTCGTCATACTCCACTTTGGTTCGGATCGAGATCGAGTCCCTTCCGTTTATCTGCGCCCATCCGGTTATGCCGGGGACGAGCATATGCACTCCCCTTTCCGTTCGCAGTTCTATCAGGTCGTACTGGTTATACAGCGCCGGCCTGGGACCCACAAGGCTCATGTCGCCCTTCAACACGCTCCACAGCTGGGGAAACTCGTCGATGCTGTATTTTCTCAGCCATGCACCAAAGGGGGTCACGAAGGAATCCGCATCCTCAAGAAGGTGCGTGGCCAAATCCGGCGTGTCCGTCCGCATTGTGCGGAACTTGGGCATTTCAAATATCCGGTTGTCCATGCCTACCCTTCTGGACCAGAACAGCACTCTGCCCCTGGAGGACACCTTGATGATCAGCCCCACAACGATCATGGGTATGCTCAACAGGACCATCAGCGCGATGGTCACAAGAATATCAAATATACGCTTCAGGACTCGGTTCCCTATCATTTATGCCAGACAGTTCGATTCACGTAATCAGTATAGCTCACTATTATCCTCACGACCTTTTCAGATACGTTGGGCACGTCATAATCCCTGACGATCAGCGGAATTCCCATCGTACCCTGCCTCTGGGCCTCAAGGACACGCATGCCTTGCAGTATGGATTCCCATTCAAGGCCCGTCATCATGACGGCGCCTTCCTCCATCCCTTCCGGCCTTTCATGGGCGTTGCGGATATTCAAGGCCGGGAATTTGAGAATGGAGGATTCCTCCGTTATGGTGCCGCTGTCGGACAGCGTGGCGATCGCCCGCGTCTCCAGATGGACGTAATCGCAAAACCCCAGGGGTTTCACCAGTTCGACCAGTCCGTTCAGCGCCACGCCCTTTTCGTCCATTCTCTTTCTGGTCCTCGGATGGGTCGTGACGATGATCCGTTTTCCGTACTTTTGGGCCAGCAGGTTCAATACACGGACAAGTTTTTCGAATTGCTCGGGGAAGTCTATGTTCTCTTCCCTGTGCGAGCTTACCACGAAATATTCCCCCTCCGTCAGACCAAACCGCGCCAGCACATCGGAGGCCTCTATCCTGTCACGGTAATACTGCAGGACCTCATACATGGGGCTTCCCGTCTTGATGATCCTGTCCGGCGGAAGGCCTTCTCTCAGCAAATACTCCCTGGCAATGTCGCTGTACGGCAAATTGATGTCGCTGGTGTGGTCAATGATCCTCCGGTTGATCTCTTCCGGTACCCTCTGGTCAAAGCACCTGTTGCCCGCTTCCATGTGAAAGATCGGGATCTTCCGCCGCTTTGCGGAGATGACGGAAAGGCAACTGTTCGTGTCCCCCAGCAGCAGCACCGCGTCGGGCTGCTCGCTCTCCATGATCGCATCCGACAGCGATATGACGTTCCCTATCGTCCCGGCGACCGACGCGCCGACGGCGTTCAGGAAATGGTCGGGCCTGCGTATGTCCAACTGCTGGAAGAATATCTCGTTCAACTCATAATCAAAATTCTGTCCCGTGTGAACAAAGACGTGGGAAACGTGGCGATCAAGCTCCGCCATGACACGGCTGAGTTTGATTATCTCGGGCCTGGTACCTACGATGGTCATAACTTTTAAGGTCATATGCGGCCCTTCCTTGCAAGATGCATCATTGCCCCCTTATGGTCATGGGTACTGCGTGTACTGTTCCCTGTTGGCTTCATAATCCCTGTACATGACATCTATCAACTCCTGCCATGAAGGCGACTTGTAACCAGTTTCCTCACTGAACCGGCTCGACCTCAGCGAACGGTCGATAACGAACCCGCCGTAGGGCTCGATGTCCGCCGCCTTGCCATACCTCTGTGCGACAAGCCGGAGCAGATCGAACTTGGACAGGGGGTCGGAAGAAACATGGTATATCCCGCTCATCCCCGGGTTCGGCAAAACAAAATCATGTATTACCCTGGCAAGCTCAATGGTTGGAAACCCTGAATATATTGCCTTTGAATAACCTCTTACCGCGCCGGTCTGCCCCAGGAACCACTCGACCAGTCCATGCCTGCCTTTCAATTCATTTCCTATGATCGAAGTGCGCAGGGTGATGCAGTTGGCATAGCTGACCTCTCCGAGCAGTTTCGTTCTGCCGTAAAGGTCTTCGGGAGATGGGGAGTCATCCTCGGTGTACATGCCCTTTCTGCCGTCAAAGACGCAGTCCGTGCTGATGTGCACCATGCGCGCGTTTGCATTCCGGCTTACCAGGGATATGCGATGCGGCAATTGCGCATTGACCGTTATGGCCGTCAGCGGGTCGTTAGCCAGCGGCAATTGCTTGATCACGCCTATGCAGTTTATCACCACATCCGGTTGAACTGAGGCCAACGCGCGGATTATCGTATCAAAATTGTCGGCCTCGACATTGTCCTGCCAAAACCTGTCGGCGAGTACGGGAGGGAAGTACCTCCGGAGATCACGCACGTTGCGGCAGGTGGCGCAGACATCGTGGACGCCTTTCTGATGGAAATACCGCAGCAAAACGTGCCCCAGCATACCTGTCCCGCCAAGAATCATTACCTTTTTCTTCTCCATCTTCTATACCCTCAGTGTCGTACCCTTACGTATCAAATCGTGTGCGAAACCCAATCCACGTATTCCACCAAACCGCTCTCAAGAGGGACGGAAGGTGTAAAACCGAGTGAGGCCCGTGCCAGGCTTATGTCAGCCATGCTGTGCCGCACATCACCGGGCCTCGGTTCACCGAACACGATCTCCGCATCGATCCCGGATACATCCTTCAATATTGCCGCCAGCCGGTTTATGGTAACCCTTGTGCCGCTGCCGATATTGAAGGCCCCGGAGATCCCTTTCGCAGCGGCCGCCTTCATATTGGCCTGCACGACGTCACGGACGTTGACGAAGTCGCGTGTCTGTTCCCCGTCACCGAATATAGTGACAGGTTGTTGATTATACATTCTAAAGGTGAAGATCGGTATCACGTTGCCATAGGCATCGAAACGCTGATTCGGCCCATAGACGTTGAAATAGCGCAGGCACACCGCTTCCATGGCATAGAGCTTAGCGTACGAAAGGCAGAGCTTTTCCATGCACAGCTTCGTGCTTCCATAGGGAGTGTCCGGCTCCACGGGATGATCCTCCCTGATGGGAAGGGTCTTCAATTCACCGAAGATGCCCGCCGATGACGAAGCCACGATCTTCCGTACACCCGACTGCCTGGCTGCCTCCAGCACGGTGAGAGTTCCCATGACATTCACGCCCGCGTCGGTCAACGGATCATCGATGGACCGTTTATTGCCCACCGAGGCGGCCAGATGAAAGACAACTTCCACATCTTCCATCGCAGCCCTTACCGCGTCCCGGTCACGGACATCGCCCTCGATAAACCCGGCTTCCGGGTAACGGTCCAGGTTCTCCCGGTAGCCCGATGCGAGATTGTCCAGGACGACCACCTCGTTCCCTTCCTTCATTAGTTGTCCCACCAGGTTTGAACCTATGAAACCTGCCCCACCCGTCACGAGCGTTTTCACGAAATACCGACCCTCCCTCTTTTCCTATCCGGAATGACCACTCCGACCAGCCTCATGGCCCGTCCCGATACCACGCAACCTCTCTTCGTATACCTTCATCCAAGCCTACATTCGGTTGAAATGAATAGGTACCGTTGAACAGGTCGGCGATGTACACGTCATCAGACAACCATTTAAGCATCGTTTTGTTCGCACGCAACAGCCGCTCCCCTTTCAGGAGCGCGGCGGCCTTCGACACGGTCAGTGCCAGCCCCGCGGGAATGCGGACACGAGGGGCCTTCCTCCCCAGCCTTGCGGCTATTGTCTCCACGATCTCCCTCATCGTGTATGGCGGTCCCGACACGTTATAGATGTTCGTCCCCGGCATGGGGTTTCTTATCGCGGCAACGCAGGCCCTGCCCGCATCGTCGCGGTGAATCAGGCTCTTCCGGTTGAGACCCGAGCCTATCCAGAAGAACTTCCCGGAGTCGATGAACCGGATCAGACGGGCTATGTTCCCCGGGTCTCCTTCTCCAAAAAGGGTTGCAAGCCGGAGAATGGTCAGATCCATCCCGTTCCTTCCGCAAAACTCGATAAGCGTTTCCTCCGCCCGCCGTTTGCTCTCCGCATAAGGGCCTTCGGGCCGGCACGGCGCACGCTCGTCCCTCTCCTTCGTATCTCCGCCGTATACCGATACGGAACTTATGAATACGAACAGCCTCACGCCGGCCCGGCCCGCCGAATGCGCCACGTTTTCGGTACCCGTGACGTTGACCCTGAAAAAGGACTCCCCGGAAAGGGCCGACTCCTTGAACACGTGCGCCAACCCCGCAACGTGGCAGACGCAATCAACATTCCGGCAAACCCCCGACAGAGCTCCCGCGTCCAGGATATCCGCCGGGAAGAACCTGACGCCGGGCATTGCGTTGCCCGCCTCACGATCGGTTGCGACCAACGACAGACCGGTTTCTCCCGCGTGACGCAGAATTGCCGAGCCCAGGAATCCATTTGCTCCTGTAATCAGTACGCGCATCGTGAACACTTAGCGAAAAAGTATCTTGAGGGCCATCCGTGTCTTCGAGATGAACTGCTTCAAACTGCGTGTCTTGACGATCTCTCGTATTATGATCAGAAGATTGAAATAGAAATCCTTCTGAATGGCGTTCTGCATCTTCCTCAATTCCTGGTCGTGAAAGACCCCGCTGGCAAAGGGTGTCTTGAAGGATGGGTCGGGATCGACGGCAAAATCCAGCCAGTAGTCGTGAGCGATCGTGCCGTCTTCCATCAGGCGGCTGTAAAGAGCGGTCCTTGGCATGGGCGTACAGATCGAACAGTGCAGGTGGTCAGGCTTGATCTGCCCCAGGAGTCTTATTGTCATGTCAATGTCCTGCCTCGTTTCCGAAGGAACTCCTATCATGATGTAAGCACAGCAGTCTATCCCGGCTCTTTTTGCAGATTCGAACCCCTTTTTGATGTCCTCCACGGACAGACCCTTCTCCAGATAATCGAGTATCCGCTGGGAACCGGACTCCACACCGAAATAGATCCTGTAGCAGCCCGATCTCTTGAGATGCTCGCTCAATTCGTCATCGATGTAATCGACGCGGGAGCTGATCTTGTACTTTATATTGAGGCCGGCATCGGTCAGCAGGCGGCAGAATTCGATCGTTCTCCGGCGGTTGATGGTGAAATTATCGTCCTGGATAAAGAACTCTCTCACGCCCTTTTCAGCCCAGTAACGGATCTCTTCCAGTACGTTCTCAGGGCTTCTGAACCGATAGGGGGTTCTCCGCAGATCACAGAAGACGCATCTCTGAGGACAGCCCCGCGATGTGATGATCGTGACAAGATCGCCCGTACAGGCGAGAAGATTGGAATATTTCTTCACATCGACGAGATCGTAGGCGGGAAAGGGTATCTGGTCAAGCTCCTTCAGGGGTTCCCGGGGTGGATTGATCCTGGCATCGCCCTGTCCCGTCTTGAAACCGAGTCCGTTGATACGGCCGAGGGCCTCGTCGCCGTCCCCCCGTCTCCCCTGAAGAACCGCCACCAATTCGGCGAATGTGTATTCTCCCTCTCCGATGACTATGAAATCGACGGCATCGAAGTTAAGCGTCTCACGTGGGTACAAGGTGGGGTGCCAGCCCCCGAAACATACCTTGATGTTCCTGTCGACGCTCTTCAACGCCCTGCTCACTTCCAGGCAGTTCAACAAACTGAAGGTCGTTACGCTGAATCCGACGATGTCGGGCGGATCGGCCGAAACAAGACGGGTCAGGTCTTCCAGCGTCAGCCCGTCTATATTGCAGTCGATGATGCGGGCCTCGATCCCCAGTCTTTGGCGCAGAACGGCAGCTATATACAGCAGACCCAGATAAGGTCTCTTCGTGTTGCTCTTGTCGGCCTCGACATAAGCGTAAGGCTCGATGTAGTGAAGGGTCGGTGGAATTATAAATGTGGTTTTCATTGTCCTGTCCGGTCCTTGAGATGAAAGCGTTCGTTCACGCTGCCGGCAACGTTCTCGATCACGTCACAATACTTTTGTATGCCCTGTTCATAAGTATACCTCTTCTCGACCACCGCTCGCGCCCTTGAACCGAGCGACTCCAGTGAAGCACCCCGGCGGAACGCCTCCAATACGGTGTCTGCCAGTCCTTGCGGGTCGTCGGGAGGGGTCACCCACCCTATGTTCTCTTCCGTTATGACCAGGGACACCTCCGAATCGGGAGCGGTCATGGCGATCACAGGTTTGCCCGCTGCCATTATATTGTACAGTCTGCTTGGAACGGCAAACCCCTTCATCCCCGATATGAGGGACACGATGGCTACGTCGCAGGAATTGAGGAAATTTGCCTGATCGCTTCTCGGCCGCTGGTCAAGAATGGTCACGTTGTTGAGCTCCCTGCTCCGCGCAAACTCCTTCATCCAATCCTTTTTCACGCCCTCTCCTATAAAAAGGAAATGGATGGTACCTTCCTTCTTCAGGAGCTCCGCGGCGTACACGATGTTCTCCACGGCCTGCGCCCTGCCCATATTGCCCGCACAGAGGACGACAAACCTGTCCGTAAGGCCGAGCTCTCCCAGCAACCTGTTCTCGCTCTTTACCTGCGGTTTGATGAGGTCCAGTTCCCCCCAGTTCGGGATCATGGTAACACGGTCCTCCTCCAGGGCGTTCTCTGCAGTTTCCGTCAGCATGCTCTGCATATCGCGGCCTATCACGGTGATGTGGTCGGCGTTCCCATGCACGTATCTGTTGATACGGGAAAACACCTTTACCAGCGTACCTGCCGGTTTCGCCACGCCTGTCGCTACCAGCGTGCCGGGGTACATGTCCTCAATACGCAGGACACATTTGGCGCCCACTATCCTGCAGGCTGTCACGACAAAGAAGGGCAACGTGGGCGGCGTCGTCACAACTATCACCAGATCGTCTCTGCCTATCCGCAACAGGGCGTTTACGAAGAGCGAAAGACTGATGGTGAGGAAGTTGAACATCCTCAGCACGAGATGCTTCTTGCTAAAACTGGTGGAGTAGCATCGTCTTATGTGAACACCGTTGCGCACCTCACTCGCGGGGGGCTTTTTGAGGCCGGGCCTGTAGTACGGATAACCGCAGATCACATGAACGTCATGGCAGGAGGCAAGGCCTTCAGCCAGCTTCGTCATGAAGTGTCCCCCACCCTGCTCATCAGGGTAATACACTTCCGACACAACCCATATCCTTGCGAACTGCTTCACGAATCCCGTCCCCACACTATCATTTCATCGCAGCCAGTCAGGTATCAGCGATCTCATCCGTCCGAGGGATGGATACCGGTAATAGATGGTCTTCAGGTAAAAGCTGACGAGCGGCGCAATTCCCCCCTTCTTTCTGGCTATGCCGCGCATCAGCCTCTGCCGCAACCCAAGGAGTTCCTCGTATGTATGCTCCTGCACGTTGTAAGGCATATCATCCTTCTCAAGCCAGTAGGAGTCGTCTATAAACCCTTTTTCGCAGGCTTCCCGGAAGACATCCGTACCCGGAAGCAACCACAGGATCGTGGCACCAATGGACGAATAGGGCTTGATGCTCCCGATCATGTCGATCGTCTCGTCTATCGTCCCCGTCGTTTCGCCCATATTGCCAACCATGAGATATGCCCTTGGTCTGATCCCCGCCTTGTGCGCGAGCGCAAAGGCCCTCTCGATGTCCTCCCGGGTCTGGTTCTTGTTGATGTTTCTAAGGATGCCGTTATCGCCGCTTTCCACACCGAAATCTATGCTGATACAGCCGCTCCTCTTCATGATATCCAGCAACTCTTCGTTCACCATCTTCACATGGCTGCAGCACGCCCACTCCATCCCCGGGAACCTGTCGATTATCCCGCCGCAGATCTCCATGGCACGTTTCCTGTTTACCGGGAAATTGTCGTCGAACATGAAGATAGACCTCGCGCCCATGTCGCTCACGAGGTGTTCCACCTCATCGAGAACGTTCCGCGCCGAACGGCGACGCCACTTTTTTCCCCAGAACCTCACGGAACCGCAGTAAGAACAGTTGAACACGCATCCACGCGAGGTGATGACGGCCGCAGTGGGTCTCGGCAGACCCGCGAACCCGCCATATTGCTGAAACCCGAAACCCCGGAAGCCTTCATAGTAAGGGAACGGTACAGTGTCAAGGTCTTCGATCTGAGGCCGCGGCTCCGTCCTGCGAATGTCACCGTCCCGTGTCCGGTAGGCTATCCCGCTTACGAGAGCAAGATCGCCACCACTCCCCAATACCTCCAGGAGCTCGCACAGGGTCTCCTCCCCTTCCCCGATGACAACCGCCCCGGCATGGGTCTTTTGGAAGATGTGTTCCGGGTATATGCTTGCATGCTGGCCTCCGAGCACAAGGAACGCCCTCGGCAGCACCCTCTTCAGGGCCCGGCAAAGCTCCCACACCGCACCCCTGTTGATCGTCCAGCAGGTGACCCCCACAATGTCCGGTCCAAGACGTTTTGCCTCTTCCACGATGCCTTCAAGCCCGGTCAATTCTCCGTCGACCAGGAATACCTCGTGGCCCCTGTTCCGCACGACCGCACCCAGGTATGCGATACCTATGGGAGGAAAGTCCGGTCTACGGGGACGCGAGGAGGGGTGACTGATGAGTAGGATCCTCATCTCGGGACCCCCTTCCATGGAGCGTCGCCAAGGATCGTTTCATACAGGGATAGATACTTCTTTATCATCGTATCCCAGGTGAAGTTCTCGCTGACGTATCGATAAAGTCTTATCCCCATCGGACGCAGCACCTCCGGCCGATCCAGGAGCTTCGCCAGTCCCGCTTCCAGCCCTTCAACCGTGGCTGGCACAACCTTGCCTCCCCCGATGGATTCCACAGCATCAAAACCACACCTGTCCGTCAGTAATACGGGCGTCTTCGTCATGCCTGCCTCGAGAACGACGATGGACATGGCTTCCTGCCGGGAAGGTATGACAAGCAGATCCGACGCACGGTAGGCATTCGATTTGTCCCTGTTTCCAAGGTATCCGACGAAATGGACCCGTCCGGCCACCCCCATATCCGCGACCATCCCTTTCAGTTCCGTAAGCATTCCCCCGTCGGGACCGGCAAAGACGAGGTCGTATTTGAAATTGCCGCATCCGAGCCTGTTCTGAAACGCCTTGAGCAGGAGATCGGGGCCTTTGATCGCATTCAGGCGGCCGACAAAGAGTATAAAGGGTGCCTCTCCGATACCGAAGTCGTCACGAAAGGTGTTGGCCCCCTCATGGGCAAGGTCTTCGGGGCGGATAGCGTTGGGTATTGTTGATATCCTGTCGTCTTCCACGCCATAGCTTCGAAAGTGGTCGATCTCGTCCGGTGATATCGCGATACACCGGTGGGCGTTTCTCACGATCCGCCGGCCGATCACCGTATTGTAGATCCTTTTGAGCGTCCTGGATCTGCCGTAGTAAGGCAACGAACCCGCGGGACAGACAACATAGGGCTTGTTTCGCCTCCGGGCGATCACGTAAACAACCGCGTTCAAAAAGGTCCAATGGTTCATCAGCTGAATGATATCAGCCCTTTCCACGATGCGCCCGATCCCCTTACAGGAAAACCGGGGGAGATAATATCGTTGGAGCATGGTCTTCAGTTTGATGAGGCTGACACCTTCCAGGTCCACCGGATGATCCCCGGTCAGTCCGACATCCGTTGTCAACACAGTGCATTCAATCCCGGATCGGGCAAGATAACGGCTCATCTGGAGTGTCCTCTCGACGCTTCCACCGCCCTGAACGGGGTCGCAGGACATGTTTACGTTCAAGACCTTCAAACAGCCAGCCTCCCCGGGAAACCAGACCGGTCCAGGCGGGCAAGCAGGAACCCGAGAACAAAGAAACTGAAGATACCTGGATATGGCTGACGCAATCCCACCTTGAGCATGTTGTCCACCGCAAACAATACAAAGGCGGAGACGGCCAGCGCCGGTATGGACGGATCGAGCGATATGGGACGCCTGAGATGATAGACACGCCGTGCCGTGTATATCAGGAGCAGGAGTATGGGCGTGAAGGGCAGGAAGCCGAAATTGTACACCAGGTCTAGGTAATAGTTTTGTGCGCTCGGATGGAGGCGGCGGTCCGGGGGAGTTGCGTGCCCGAAGAGGAATCTCTTTGCCCCCGAAAGCACGCCTTTTCCATAGTACCTCCATTGCTCCATGCGGTCGATAATGTTCTGCGGCGGCGTGGCCGTGACAGAAATGCGGTTCCCCTTTTCAGAGTGGTCTATTCCGACCGACAGCGTCTTCGCCGATGTCTTCCTGCTCGACATCATCTTTTCGTACACCGGCATGCCCGCCACCAACCCGTAAGATGTACCCGCCGCCAGGGACAGAACGAGCATTCCCAGGGCAATGCGTCGCGGCACCGGCGAGCTTTTGAAGACAAACAGCGTCGCGATGACAGAGAGCGTCAGACCCATGACCGTCACCATCGAAACCGATGCAAGGGAGTAGATCACCATCCACGGGAGAAGTAGAACCATGGCGATCCGCCACTTCCTTCCCCTCTTCCATAGGGAACCCAGCGCGACCCCATAGGCGATCACCATGATGAGAGGAACGTACTGCAGGTGCTGATAGATGCTGAACGCATAAAGGTAAGGCGACAGAGTGACCAGTCCCTGGGCCCAGGAGCAGAGAAGCTGTGCCGGCGCGATAAAGATCGCCACCGCCAGGCACGCCTTTTCGAATTCTCTCTCCCGCGATTCTTTCCCGAACATCTCACCGAGCACCAGTCCCAGCATCGGCAGAACGTACTGACCCATCAATACGAGCCGGGTAAGATGACTCCCTTGTTCCCGGACCATGAGGGCCGCGATGACAAGCAGGAGCGCAGCGAAGAAGAAGAACGTGAGGGACCGCCGGGCGTCACTGAACCTTCCCAGAAGCAGTATTCCCGAAAGCGCCAGAACGGAGACGGGTATCGGCAGCTTCTCGAGGACCCGGCCCGTGTCGAAGGTGAGGCTGCTGTCCCTGAATATGCCGCTGCCGAGCTGAAAGAAAAGCGGAAACAACACAAGAGCGGCCATGAAGAGCAGGAGCCAGGAGGTTCCGCCTGCATAGGCCGTGCCGGCCTCTGTCCCCCTCTTCGCGCTCCAGTAGAAACACACCGTCAGAACGGCGCTGAAGAGATAGAGCGCCTCCATCGAGGACGGGCCGAGAACATAGTAAAAATATGGAACACAGACCACGAGCAGGACGTTGGATATGGCATCGGCGCCGAAGACATCAAGGCTCCTGCCCGCCTGGATCATCCGGATGCGAATGTTCAAGGCGAGGATCATGATCGCGCCGCCGGAGACGGACAGACCCACCGCCGTCCAGAAAGGACCGTCCTTCCCGAGCATGCCCCCCGCGCGGGTGAATACCACAGAGAAGACGGTAAAGGCAGCCCCGACAACAAAGAGTGCCGCCGCCAGCAAGGCAAGCCGCGTTGATAACTTCGGCGTCCCGCCACCACGCTGTTCCCTGAGCGCCAGGCTGGGACCTATCGAATTGTTGTATATCGTCGGAATGATGCCTCCCAGCGCGAAGGCGGTGAAGAGATCGCCGGCAACGACACGTCCTGCCACGAGGATCGTTGAAAGTCTGAACACGTAGACCGTGATCCCGATGATCGTCGTGGAACCAAGGTTTGGTGCCAGTCTGGCGAGATCATCCATCAGGCGGACAGGCTCATCCGATCTCGCCAGTCTTCCCGCAAAGATCGTGACCAGCGGCGCCAGCGCCCACAGCGCAAGGGCGCCGTCTGGTCCTATCCCCGCGGCGAACATCAGCAGGATGGCCCCCACAAAGGTCAGGCACTCCCAGATGATGGAGACCGCCGCAGGCCTCCTGGCGTCCTGCATCTCGTAAGAGCTCAGATACACCTCTCCTATCCATTCCAGGGACCGGCGGACGATCAAGACGACGGCGAGGCCCGCCTCGGCCGAACCGATCACGCAGCTGAGAACGAAGGAGGCCGCCGCGAGGGGAAAAAGCAGGAAGAGCCGCGCCCTGAGCAGAAGATGCGGGGCCGAATGCGACGCGTCCCCGAAGATAACGTTGCGCGCGTTGGCTGAGAAGGCAAAGAACAACGCGAGGGTGGCCCCCTGCACCACGGCGATGTCCGCGGCGAGTCCGGAAGCCCCGGCCAACCCGCACACCAGCATCAAGGCGGTCATCGAGAATGAGTTGAGCAATATGGCCGATGGGTGCAGGTACATTGTCAATCCGGCTTGCGGGTTCCCTTCGGAAACAATTCATCGACGGCCAACCTCCGCCGTGCTCCCACCCCGAGATACCGGTCGATGAGATAGATGATGGCCACGTTGAGGAAGATGGTCCCGAAGAGGAGGTAGCTCCGTCCGGGTGCATAACCGAAATGAGCGCACCTGTAAGCCACCACCTGGCCCATGAGGGAGCAGAGCACAAGGTTCGCCCCGCCCATCCTGTAGACGTACCACTCGATCCCGGCTGCAAGGAGGCCCAGGACGAACATCGACGCAAGGAGGAACGGGAAGGAACCCGGATAATACAGGAACGCGAGCACACCGGGCATGTTTATGAAATGATGCTTCGACAGGTGGGCCTCTGAATGTTCGTATCTCAGGATCACCCTGTCATACATGCTGGTGCCCCTGTCTGAATAGCATTCCATCCACGCCCTTCGCCAGAGGTCCCATCCGAGATCCGGGTAGCTCGTTACCGCCATTGCCCCCTCGATCCCGACCCATCTGTCGATGACCAGTGCCTTCGCGCCTCTTAACGAACGGGCCATGGGCTCGATCGCCTCCGACAAAGAGGCCGCCGGAGGGTCGACAACGTTGAAGAACACACGTGAGCGGACATGATTGACGGCAACGACTGAAAGAGCGAAGAGGGCCACAAAGACACCGAACACGATCAGCTTGTACCTCGATCCGGGATTCAGAAGACGCAGCCTCGCGTTCTCCAGGATCCCGATCAACAGGGAACCTCCGTTGAGGACAAGCCCACGGCTCAACATGGAGACGTTCGAGAAGAAGCATTCCAGCATGGCTATGATCGTCACGACATAGGGGTTCCTCTTTAGCCGGAATTCACAGTCCAGTAACACTGCCGAGAAAGACGCCAAACCGAAAAGCAGGAGCCAGGTGTAAACGCCGTTAAGACCCAGCGGCAGCCGTGTACCTGGGACACTGCCCCGCTGATAGATGCCGAACAGGACATTGGTTGCGGCGACGACAGCGAAGAGGGCGCAGAATGCCACCAGCACGATCGTCCTGTGCCTGGCGTATGCCTCAAGGGTCCGTTCGTGCCGACGGTCCCTCGAGGCGCCGTCGTAGGAGAAAAGAAACCTCCTTCTCACTAGGCTCGCGGCCAGAAGTCCGATCACACCACAGGAAACGACGAAAAGGGCGTGGTCGTATTCCGGGCCTGTCCCACCGAATCGGCCGACAGGCTCCTGGTACAATCCTCCGAAGAAAGCGACCCTCAGGGAAAGCTTCAGCCAGAACCCCAGCCAGAAGAAGATCCCGATGAAGATGTCGAAAAAAATCTTCCTTCCCGAAAGGCCCGTAATGAAAAGAGCATTCAGGCAGACGGTGAAGAGAACGTAGACCGCCGCCCGGCCCGGATAGTTGGCCAGGGTGAAGATGGACAGCACACAGACCATACCGCAGAAGACACCCGCGATCAGGCGGGACGGTCGGACGTTCATGTACCCCTCAAGGTGCTTGCAGCGATGCTCCCGACAGCCCCTTCGACGCCCAGGGAGAACTTGAAACCCGTTGCAAGCAGTTTATCGGAGCAATAACGGATGTCCCCCCTGTTGACCCGGCCCCGTCTCAGGGAACGCATCACGTATGGCACGGCAACGGGCAAATGGAGCACCCTCGGTCCGCGGCCGGAGACATCGGGGCGACTGTGCTTCATGTACAGCCTCCACAGGCCCGCGAAGGTGTTCCCCGGGTCGTCGTCGCAGGAAACGATATAACACTCCGCCTTTCTGAAGCCCCCGTCAATGAAATGCACGGCCGCGTCCGCCACGTCATCGGCGTGCACGATGTGGGCGTTCTCGCCCCCCTTCACAAAAACGGCAAGCCTGTCACGCCACGTTCCCCGGATCGGCAGGAGCAAGGCCCCGGGATTACGCCCGTCGATCACGTTCGTCGGCCTGAGAACAACGACATTGCATCCGTCAATACCCTCCATTACCAGTTGTTCGGCTGCCAGCTTGGACCTTTCATACATGCTCTGGGGATCGCATCTCGTTCTTTCGTCGACAATGGGTCCCGCCGCCCGGCCCGTCACGCCCACACTGCTTATATAACAGAGGTACCGCAATCCCGACGAGCGCGTCATTTTCAGCAGTTTCTCCGTTCCCCCGACATTGACCTTCCACATGCTGGATTCGTCCCTCAGTTCCGCCGCGCAATGAAAGAGATGACGGGATCCCTCAAGGAATTGGGAAAGGGCATGATCATCCTCCAGGCCACCCACGAAGCTTTGCGCCCCCGGGATCAGAAAGCTCCTGTCGCGGGACATGACCCTGACCCTGTAGCCTTTTGAAAGCAGCTTCGCGGCAATCGACCCTCCCACCATGCCGGACGCGCCTGTTACGCAGGCGATCGGTCCCGCTCCCTCCATCATCAACCCGGCGCATCCCTCTTTCCGAATATTCTCAGATCGAAGAAGGTCAGGATGTGGTAGCCGATGGTGAACAAAAGCGGAGTCGATGCTATTATCACCCCCGCGATGTTTCGAAAATGGAAGCAGAGAAGTATGGTCAGGAACAATAACCACGCCACGGTTATGAACATGACATCGACCCAGCTCACATCATTATACCGGTGTCCGGCGAAGATAAAGAGGGCCGTGGCGAACATGACCGACAGCGATGAGGCGAGCGCGATTCCACCCACACCCATCTTCCGTATGAACAGCAGACTCAGTGCGATGTTAAGCGCCAGGCCCAGGGAAGACGAGACCAGGATCAGGGCGTTCTTCCTCTTGGCGTTGGCAAACTTCGCAAAGAGCATGTTCGTACAAAAGAAGGGTAACTGGATGATGCCGTACTCGATCACCCGCGTCAGCATCCCCGTATCCTCGATCGAGAACCCCTCGCCTCTGAAGACGAATCCCACCGCACGGGAGGTCAGCAGGAAGAGCACGATCGTCAGCGGTATGGGAATGATGGTCGCCAGAAGCAGAAAGAAGGACAGCTCTCTCCGCACGTCCATTATGCGGTTGCGGGCGAAATAGGCGGAGAAGTAGGGAAGTATGACCGTTGAGATCCCCGTGCCTATGAGACCCGTAAAAAAGACTATGAACTTCGTTCCGAGATTGAATGCGGCAACACTCCCCGCAGCAAGCGAGGATGCTATCGCGCTGTTGACGGGAATAGCCAGAGCGACGAAAAGCGATGAGAACACCAGGGGAACGTACTGCGACGTCAACCCTTTCAGTTGCCTCGACCTTCCGTGGAAGAGCTTTCTCACGTCCGCGAAGCGCACGCCCGGAATTACCGACAAACCCTCTTTCCCGACGTAGTAGCCTACAATGACCAGATTCATCGCCTGGCCGATGACCATTCCCGCCGCGATGGCGAATATACCGATCTCCTTCGCGGCCGCGAAGAGGCCAAGTATCGCGATCAGAGGCACCACCGCCTGCGCTATGGCAGGAAGCGCGAATCTCTGCCGGGCGTTGAGGACAGCGTTTCCCAGTATGACGAAACCGCTGAAGAAGAGCAGAGGCAGCACGATCACCAGCATCCTTTGCGCCTGGCTGACCTTTTCAGCTGTAAAACCCCAGCCGAGTATGGGAATGTAGAAACGGCTCGTAACAAGAAGCAGGAAACAGAGGGCTGCCATGCAGCAGAGTATGGCCGTGGAGGATGAAGTGATCAGCCCCTGCGCCTCTTCCCGGGACCCGCCCCTGAATGCGCTTATGAGCTGCGGGACCATAACGGTGCCGACGGGTATGCTCAGGACATTCACGAGGAACATCGGCACTATCATGGCAATGAAGAACACGTCCAGGTCATTTCCAAGTCCGAACCACCGCGCGAGGATGATGTCCCTGGCAACAAAGAGGATGTTGCACAAAAGCGTGAACCCGATGACCGTGAACCCGGCCGAAGCCACGGTCGATCTGCTCTGGGATGATATCGCATCATGAGTTCGCCCACCAGTGTCGGCCTCGGCAACATCCGGGTCCGGTCTTGAATTGAATCCTTTTATGCGTTCACCCCACCTCCGCCGCAGCAGTTCCATCCATCCCATCACTCCCATGAGCATGAGTACGGAAAGGTGCACATAGCGGAAGCGGTACAGCGTCCCCATGTTTGGATTCGTGAAACCCAGCACCGCCAGGAACACGAGGGCATTCAGGGCCAGGAGAAAGATGGGCAGCGATCTCCTGTACCAGAAGGTCAGCAGCACTCCGGGGACGAGAAGGTACCATATCAAAGTCTCGCCCACCGAAACGAGTCGGGCGGGTCCGGAGTTCCGGAACCACGTGTCCGGAAAAGGTCCGAAGACCGCCATGAGCGCCGCCCTCGGAACGTAAGCGAGCGAAGTCCATACGCTGTCCGGCATCACGTCCTCGTCGATGAGCGATTTCGCTTTCACTGCCCTGCTGTAATATATATTTATGACGCGGACCGCCGCTGACTTCTCGATGACCCTGTCGATGACCTCGGGGACCACCCGGCTCCTCTTCCATTCCCAATGGATCCCTTCACCTCTGGCATGGGCGAGCAGCATGGCCTTCTTCTCGATGGCCCAGTATTCCGGAACGAAAAGGTTGACCGTCCCCACAGCCACAACGAAGGCCGCCAGGACCAACATCAAATAGACGGATTTCCTCATCCTTTTCGTCACCATGTAGTACAGGAACGACACGAAACTGAGGATGATGGCAGACACCATCAATACCATGAGGTTGTAGGGCCTTACGAAAATGATCAAGGAAAGACCGCTGAGGTTTCCGAAAAATATCCACAGCCCCTTCCGGAGTCTTGAGGAGTCCCGCGTCAACTGGAGCCAGGAATAGAACATCATCAACATGCCAAGTATGGCAAAACCATCCTTGTGGACCTGGGCGTACCAGTTGAGCGCCGAAGGAAAACCTATGAACAGACAGGCCCCGATGATCCCCGAATAGATCCCGACCCTCCCTGGCCAGAGCGTCCGTGCTATGAGAAAGACAAAGAGACCCGAGGTTGCGTGCACCGCCGTATTGAGCGGAATGACCACCGTGGGATCGTAACCGAAGAACACGTAAAACAAAGCCAGAACAGAAACGTTTCCGGTGAGGCCTTGCCCGGGCGTGGCGGTCCATTGACCCCACCCGTGCACCCGGATGGACTCTGCCAGCTTCACGGCGGCATTATGAAAAAATATGGAATCAGCCCCCAGTAGGCCGCTTCCCCCGTGCAGGCCCGGGAACAGGGGCAACACCACCTTCTGGAACACGAAGGCCACGGTGGTCGAGTAACAATAGAAAACCACCCAGAGAACGTACTCCGTCGAATATCTACCGCTTCGCTTATTCTGATGGTCTGTCGTCATGAATGAAATAGTCTGGAGGACCAGGAAATGGGAGGAGCATCATCGCCCACGCTCCCCTACCGGCCAGGCGCCGGTGGCCCCGGCTGGTTACCCGGATTCCTGAACCTTCCGCCCAGTTTGTAGAAGATGATCTTCGACACTTCGAGAATGACGTTCCTCGCGCTGTCCTGGTCCGTCCACCATTTCTCATGAAATGTCTCGTAGGGGGTGCCGACGATCCTGAAACGGCAGGTCCCCATCCTGTCCCGGAATATCATCTGCGCCCTTCTGACGTGGTATGGTGACGTCACGATGAGCAGGCTGCAGTCATTTCCCCCCAGAGCCGCCTGTGCCGCCTCTGCTTCGTCGATCGTGTTCTTGCAGCTGTCGCCGATGAGATGAATGCGCTCCGCCGGAACCCCCTTCTTTAGCAGAACATCTCTCTGCATCCGCTCGGTGGCCGGAAAATACACACCAATCTCCTCGATCAGCTTGTACCAGTGCTCTCTGACGGGACGTGCCATATAGACCTCTTTCGCGTATTCCCGGTTATAGAGTTCGGCCGCGTAGAGCGAACGTGACGGAGGACCGGAAAGGATAAAGATGACCCGCGCCGGCACCGGTTCATCATTGCCCTTGAGCCAACTGACAACATTCAGGGCGACAACCGACATCAGAGCCGTCAACCCCCCGGCGACGAGCAGAAGAACCACCAGTTTCTTCAGCTTGCCCCTCATGCTCTCATACATGGCGGTCCGAGACATCGCCTGCCAGCGGTGCTGCACGGCAGGAACGGATCGAACCCGTCCCGGGGGCGCTTATGGTCCGAGAAAAGACCCGGATGGCGGTGTCCTGCGCACCTGTAAACCATGCTCTCATCTTCGTTGTTGACGGCAGATCAGGGTCCAGAGGTTGCAGACGACCGGGAAGGAAGAAGGCGGGGGCCATCAGAAGCCCGGAACATGCGTCGAAAGGATGTGCTCAATGATCGCTCTCGCACCTTCGATCTCTCTGCGCCTCAATTTGCGGTTCCGCATGTTTACCAGAAGATCATGGGAATTCATCGAACTGAATACCCGGTATGCGTAGCCCTTGACGTGAGATTCGATTATCAACTTAGCGATCCTGTGCCCTTTCACCAGTTTCGGTCCATGGGTTCTGATGATACGGCGCACTGTTCGCGCGCTTTCAAGGTAGTTCCGCACGTTGACGAGACCTTCCCTCACAAAATAGAGCGGCTCGTTGATCCTTCCAAACCGGGATGTGTTGAAGGTCCTGCACCAGAGCTCGCAGTCTTCCGCCCGGATAAAACACGGGTCGTAGGGGTTCCTTCGAAACCATTCGGTATGACCCATGATGGTCGCGTGGTGAAAGAACCGGCCCCGAAGGGTCACCATGGGATTCACGTCGGCCGGGCCCACCTCCCGTATCCCCACAGGCCTGCCTTTCTGATTCATGGAATACATCGCCGTGTCCACCACATCCATTTCGGGCCTCTTCTTCAGGTACTCCAGTTGTCGGGCCAGTCTCTCCGGGTGCATCATGTCATCGGCATCCATGCGGGCATAATACTTCCCCCGTGACAGCGACGTGATCCTGTTGAGGGCATTTACGAAGCCAAGCCTGCCTTCCTCCCGGTACACCTTCACGCGATGGTCCTTGACGGATCGCGCGATATCAAATGACCCGTCCGTGGAATGATCGTCAATGATGAGGAGCTCCCAATCCTGAAACGTCTGGGCGAAGATCGACCGCAGGGCATCCTTCAGGGTCCCAACGCTGTTGTAGAATGTCAGTCCTATTGTGATCTCGGGCTTCACTGCTCTCGGGGCCTTACATCCTGTCATCAAGACTTTTGCCGGTCTCGATGTGTCTGAAACCGGGAATAAGGTCCTGCACCATTTCCGCGATCGCCGTCTTGGAGGTGACCATCTCCGGGCGCGATACCAATTCTTCGATACGGCGCACGAAAGATATTACCGGGCCGGCAGCGGTACGGCCAGCGTTGATGGCACGCAGCTTGTCCATCCCGATATCGATCGCATCTTCACCCTCCCCCACGAACTCCTCATACGCCTTTTCGCCGCTGGTGTCGAGGGGCGTCAACAATACGGGATAGTGCCCGCTGCGGAGGTCGGACTCCACGTTTTGTTTGGACACCAGTTCGTCCTCATACATCCGGGGCTTCAGTCGGTGGGCACCGAGCACGATACGGGCGATCTCCTCGAGTTCGATGAGATCTATGTCTCCATCAAGCGCCGGGATAAGCAGGTGGCCGTCGGGGGCACAAAAAGCAGCCAGCGCGCAGATGTGTCCCGACTCCTCGGAGGAGATAAAATACCTGCGCGTCTGCCGGGGCACCGCAATGGGCTCGTGCCGGCTCAGTCGTATCAGAAAGCTCTCGAGCAGGCTCCCCTTCGAAAAAGCGACGTTCGCAAAGCGGGCTGAAGTGGTGATCCGGGACGGGCTCCCGATGACCCCATCGCAGAATATCAGGCGCTCCATGATGTACTTGCTGGCACCCATCAGATTGACCGGGTTCGCCGCCTTATCCGTGGATACACAGAAATACCTGTGTGTGCTCCGACGTTCCGATAACCATTCCAGGAAACGCAGTGCCTTTACGAGGTTCACCTCGAACATTCGCAGCAACGAACAGACATCCTTCTCCGAACGCACGTGTTTGAGGGCCGCGAAATTGAGGACGTGGTCATATGGCGCCATCTGCGAAAGAAACCTGTACATCAGCGACGAACCGAAATCGAGCGGGAACGTTCTTAGATCCGTGGATGAAAGATCCTTTGAGCTATTCCGCAGGCAACGGACCAACTCGGCAAGCTCGTTCTCGTTGTGGTCGACGACATGAAGTGCGGCGGGTCCGAATTCGACCAGCGTTTCTATCGTTGCGCTTCCGATGCTTCCCGCGCCGCCGACCACGAGCACGCGGCTCCCTTTCAGGCGGTCCCGGAGAATCCCGTCGAAAGTCGCCAGATCGTGTCTGAACAGGCTTGCGCTCCTCTGCGTCACGAGTGCCGACAACTCTTGCATGGACATGTCCTTCATCTAGCTCACCGATCGGGGGTCCGTTTCATATCTCCATATCTCCAAAAGGCTGGCCTCAATGTCGGTTGACGGAGAAAATCCGAAGGCTCTTTCAGCCCTTTCATAGCTTCCGAAAGAGACTTCGATCTCGTGATGCCTGACAAGGGCCGGGTCCTGCACGATCTCGATCGACAGACCGGCAACAGAGGCCATGGTCTCCACGATGCTCCGGATCGAATAGGGTTTCCCGGAGCATATGTTGAAGATCTCGCCCGTAAAATCCCCGGCGGTCATTCGCGTATAGGCGTCCACCGCGTCGGCTACATCGACAAAATCTCTGCGGGTGTCGAGGTTCCCCATCCTGATCACCAATCTCTCCCCCTTCCCGAGCGCGGCTTTGATGCGCCCGAGAAATGCCCCGACCACCAGCGTGGAAGGGACCCCGGGTCCTATTATATTGAAAGGCCTCGCCATGACAACATTCAGACCATGATTCCGGGCGTAGTCCGATCCCGCCATGACGATCGCATGTTTGCTGGCGCCATACGCGTTGATCGGCCGACACGGATGCTCCTCGGTCAAAGGCAAACTGTCAGGCAACGCTGGACCGTACTCCGCGCTCGAACCCACCAGGAGAATCCGCGATCGCGGAACATGTTGTCTCACAGCTTCCAGCAAATGCAAGCCGCCCATGAAATTGACCCTGTACGTTTCAAAGGGATCGCCCCCGACGATCCCTGCCAGATGAAAGATCACGTCGGGTTTCACCGCTTCCAGGTAATTCGAGAGTCTCGTCGGGTCGCACACATCCACCGCGGAATACGCATCGATCTTCAGGCCCGCCGGTGCGGTTTGAGGGATATCGATGCCGCACAAACGCAATCCGCTGTCGCGCCTGAGCTTTTCCAAAAGATGGCGCGCGCAGAATCCGAGCGCCCCCGTCACAAGCACAGTCTTCATCATGAGCGCTTAAGGTCAGGCAGGAACACGTGAGGGTCCTTCGCGAAGTCCGCGCTTGCCTGCTCGTAGTCTTCGAAGCGGCCTATATCCTGCCAGTAGCAGTCGGTATCGTAGCACACAACAGGCTTGCGGGCGGACACCAATGCCGTCATCAGATCGGGGATATCATACTTCGTATCGGGAGGAACGAAAGAAATGGATCTCGACGAGATCACATTGATCCCCATGCTCACATCGTATTCCATGACAGGTTTTTCACGATACTCACCGAGAAGGCCCTCTCCCGTCTTCACGATAACCCCATAATCGACGGGTGCCCGGCGCCTGGTGGTCGCGATCGTTCCCCACGCATCCCGAGCCCGGTGGTACTCCACCACCCTGCGGTAATCGACCGTGGTCAGGATGTCGGCATTCATCACAAGCAGGTCCTGTTCGGGATTCTTGATGACCCTCAATGAACCCGCCGTGCCTTGCGGTTCCTCTTCAACGTAGTACTCGATATTCACACCCCAGCGCGACCCGTCTGAAAAGGTCGCGATGAACAGTTGCGCCATGTACCCCAGCATCATGGCGACCCTCTTGATCCCTGTCGCAGCAAGCTGCCTGATGACAACCTCCACTATCGGCAGTTCGCCTACGGGCAGCAAAGGCTTGGGTATTACCATGGTGAAGGGTTTGAGCCTTACCCCTCTTCCTCCCGCCAGTATTACCGCCATCATATCATTCATTCCTGTCCACAGACTCCTTTCTGCCCTCTGTCCCGTCAGCGGTCACAGCTAACCGGAAAAAACTCACAGCGTTCTCAGATCCGGGTCCAGAACGGTTTCTTTCCGACGAGCCGCCTTCCGAGGTCGAAAACGACCGATGCATTCCTCAGACCCACAAGCCTGCCAAGGATGAGTCTTGTCTGAACCCTGATGTACGCCATTATCCAAAGGAACCCGGGCGATCTGAAGCCATGCTTCTTCTGCGCTGTCCGTATCTCCCTCAAGGCGGCAACGGAGTTCGCCGGATTGCTGCTGATGCCTCCGTGATGCATGCCGGTGAGAGTGATCCCCTCGAGATATACCGTCTCGCCTCGGGTCAATTCACGGAGGAGGAATTCATAGTCCCCGGCAATTCGGAACGATTCGTCGAACTTCCCGTGGACCTCGAACATGCTCTTGTGGTATACCGCAGCTGGATGCGGTATGCACATAACCTGGAGAAATCTCTTTCTTGTCCTTTTCCAGGGTTCGCCCAGTCCCTGCAGCACGTCTCCGTTCTTGTTCACCATCATTACCCGGCAGTAGAGCACCCTGTAGTCGCCCGCTTCTCGTGGAAGACGACTCACAAGCTCCTGAAGGGAATCTTCGCCCCACAGGAAATCGTCCGTCCCCAGAAAGATGATCCAGTCTCCCCTCGCATGTTCCAGAGCCTTGTTCCAGGCGTGGTAGATGCCTTTGTCTTCCCGCGATTCCCAATACGCTATACAACCCTCGTTGCGCTTGATGATATCGACGGTATCGTCCGTCGAAGCCCCATCCATGATGATAAAGTCGATATTGCGGTAAGACTGCTTCTTCACGCTGTCGATACAATGTTGTATGGTGCTCCCGCTGTTCATCGAGGCGGTGATGACACTGATCAACGGCTGCCTGTTCGATTCCACCTTACCTAACCCCCAGCACCGTTCTATACACCTCCAGGG
Organism: Syntrophorhabdus sp.; assembly: GCA_012719415.1. Lineage (NCBI taxonomy): Bacteria > Pseudomonadati > Thermodesulfobacteriota > Syntrophorhabdia > Syntrophorhabdales > Syntrophorhabdaceae > Syntrophorhabdus > Syntrophorhabdus sp. The sequence goes on along the minus strand of JAAYAK010000204.1, from coordinate 69,659 downwards.
TATCCGCGGCGCATTTCTCCCACGAGAACAGCTTGATCCGCTCCTTACCCGAACGGACCAGTTCACGGGATCTGGCCTGCTCGGAAATAACCCTTTCCATGGCGCAGCGCATCGAGTCCTCATCGTTCGGATCAAAGAGTTCGGCGGCCTCGCCAACGACCTCGGGCAATGAACTGCTGTTCGCGCAGGCAACGGGACAGCCGAAAAACATCGCTTCCAGGGGCGGGATGCCGAACCCTTCGTACAGCGAAGGGTAGACAAAGAGTGAAGCCGAAGAATACAGACCCGCCAGGACATCGTCATTGCCCGAAACGTGCATGACATCATCCCGGGGGATCTGAAGGGACCCGAACATGGCCCACTCCTCGGAGTTGAACGGACCTCCACCGAAACAAACGAGGGAGAGGTTGTCCTTCAGGACCTTCGAACTCCCGTAGGCCTTCACCATGCGGTCAAAATTCTTGTATCCCCACCGGGAACCGACATAGAGGATGAATGGCTTACCCTTTCGGGGCGGATCGGACGGGGCCTTATTCGCGTCCAGTGAATATCCCAGATAGACCACCGACGTCTTCTCTTCCGGCACACCCAATAATTCGATAAGGTCCCGGCGGGTGTTCTCGGAAATGCAGATGACGTGGTCCGCGCGCTTCACGGCGTGTTCCTTCAACTGCGGTGTTCTGTCAAGCGGCGAAAAGTATCGCGGATATCGCTCGTATATCATGTCGTAGACGGTCAACACTCTCTTGGCGGAACCCGGGCAGCAATCGGACGTAGTGAAATATGTCTCATGGAAAATATCGACGTGCCGTCTCGTCTTGACAAAGAGGAGTGAGGCGCCTGTGTTGATGGCCGATACTATTCTGCCCAATCTCCTCGTCTTCAGCCCGATCCTGAATCCCCGGGGGCGGACCGCGCAATTGTCGTGGAAGTACTCGTTCACGTACAGGGGAGAAAATATCTCCACATTGTTGCCCATCCTGGCCAGATGGTTTGTAACCTCAAAAAAATACCTCGAAACGCCGCCATATGGCTGAAGACCGAAGATCGAATGGTCGAAAACGACTCTCATTGTCAGGCCTGCTCCGGGAACGCTTTGAGCAGCGTTTTGTGGTGAAGCAAATAAATGATCAGACCGGGCAAGCTCCCTGCCACGATCGAGATGAACCAGATGATGGAAAGCGTCATTGCCTTGTCGGGAACGATCCCGATCAGGCCGAAGAGCACGACGAAGGCGCCCTCCCTGAGTCCGATGCCCGATATGGTCACAGGTATCAGGGAAATGATGGAGACAACGGGAACGAAACAGAGGACGGACACGAAGGGGGCATGCATCGAAAGTCCCCTGGCGAGAATATAGACGTTGCAGATCATGATCGTCTGGGTCGCCAGGGAGTACAGGAAGGCCGTCAATATCTCCTTCTTTCTGAAGGCCACCTCGTCCATATATGCATAGATCTCGGATACGACCGAGAACGACCGGAATACGCGCAACTTGAGAACCACCCCCGACACCAGCGCCACGAGGGCAAGCAGGACAGGTATGAGCCAGCGCACGGGATGGCTGGAGAAATACTTCGAACCCAGCAGGGTCGCCAGGATCCCGATGACGAGGAGCGTGACAAGACCCACGTAACGGTCGAGGACAGCCGATCCGAAAGCGGTCACGTTGTGTCCTCGTCCACCCGGGGCAACTCTTTGGCCCAGCCCCCCTTTATCCGGCGCACCCTTCCCTCCCTGGCTGTCCTTCAGCATCCGGCTCAGGTAATAAACCTTGACTATGTCCCCCCCGACAGAACCGGGCAGGCAGGTATTGAAAAAGGTCCCGATATAGGTGATGTTGAAGAGCTCCCTGACGCTTATCGTACCGGGAATGAACAGTCTCCATCTCAGGGTCATGATCAGGATCGACACCGCAAACAAGACCAGCACGAGAATGAAGGCGAAGGGATCGAGGATCCGCACATTGCCCAATATCTCTCTGAAACCTATCCTGGAAATGATCAGGTATATAAGAGCCGCGCTGACTCCCACCCGCACCAGGGTGACGGCCAGCTTCTTTAATCCCCTGCTCATGCATCCTTCCTGGAACCGGAAAGTCCCGACACTCCCTGCCTACCTCTCATTGTCACGACCGGGGCCCTCGTGGGCACACTCATCCTCCACGAGCCGGTTGATCAGGTCCCCGAAAGTGAGGTCATATTTCCATCCGAGCCCCGTTTTCGCCTTCGCCGGGTCGCCATAGATAATGTCGATGTCGGATGGCCTGAAGAGCCTTGCGTCGATCTCCGTAAACTCCTCCCAATCGAGATCAAGACACGCGAACGCCCGCTCCACGAATTCCTTGAGGCTGTGAGCCTCGTTCGTGGCTATAACGTACTCGTTCGGCATGTCCTGCTGCAGCATCAGCCACATGGACTTCACGTACTCCGGCGCGTATCCCCAGTCTCTTTTGATCTCCACGTTCCCGAGGGTCAATTTCTCCCGCGACCCCCTGGAGATCCGTACGGCAGCCGAAACGATCTTCTTCGTGACATAGTGCGCGGGCCGCAGAAAGGACTCGTGATTGAAAAGGATTCCGCAACAGCAGAACATCCCGTATGCCTCGCGGTAGTTCATGGCCAGCCAGTGGCCGGCCGCCTTGGATATGGCGTAGGGGCTCACGGGATGGAGCACCGAATCTTCCACCACCGGCAACTGCCTGACCCTCCCGTACATCTCGCTCGATGACGCCTGGTAGAAACGTGTCGGCAGGCCCAGCACCCTTATGGCCTCCAGCAGATGGTGGGTACTGAGCACATTGAACGTGACGGTGTCCACAGGGGCGCCGAAGGAATAGGCAACGGAGCTCTGGGCCGCGAGGTGGTATAGCTCGGCGGGCCGCATCCCGGACAACATATCCTTGAGGCCTTCGAGGTTCATCAGATCGGCATCGATCAGGGTCACTCCGTTGAGAACTTCGAGCACTCTGAGGTTGTCGAGATTCGAACGGTCATGACCGGTCACAACGCCGTAGACGACGTAACCCTTGCCCAGGAGAAATCTCGACAGAAGGGCCCCGTCCTGGCCCGTTATCCCTGTTATCAGCGCCTTCTTCACGGGTTTTGGCCCCCCGATGGGTCTCTCTCTCCCTTTTTGGCCGTTCCCGATTTCACGGCCGGTTTCGGCCCATCCGCGAAAAGGGCCTTGAATTCGTCGGCGAAGGGCTTCAGGCTCGTCACCACGGCCCTGATCCGCAACCGCGTCTTTTCCCTGTCCTCATCGCTCATCCTTGTCAACTGGCCCTCCACCTTCTCAACCACCCTGGGTATGACCTTTTCGGGTATCGAGGCCGCGGTGCGACTCACGGCCTTCTCGAAAGAGGCCAGCACCGGAAGGAACAGGGCCGTAAAGAGGATGACGATGAGGACAAAAACGACAAGTATCTTCAGGATGAACTGGACCAGCTCGTGGTACTGTTTCTTCCGTATCGTGACCGAAGCCGGTTCGCTGACTGTCTCCTGGAGATCGAACTCAACGATATTTTTAAAATATCTTTCTTTCTCCGCGGTCAGGTTGGCATATGCGTCACCTATGTCCTTCCCGTACGCGGTAATCGACAGCTCAGGTATGAACAAACAAAACTCCTCGCCCTTTCTACGCATCACCGCGTCGTAGTTCAATCCCATGAAATACTGCAGGTCCTTTGTCTTGCTCATCCCCTTACCTCGCTGATCCTCAGTCATGCGGGCCGGCGGCCCCTCTGTTCCGGTATTCCCGAATAACGTCTTCGACCCCGGCGTGTATCGGTATTTCGGGACGGAACCCCAGATCATTCAACCTCGATGAATCGAGGCATTTCTTCAGCATTCCGTCGGGCATTGAAGGGTCCCATTCGATCCTTCCCCGGTACCCCGTTCTATCCGCTATCAGTTCCGCCAGTTCCCGTATCGATATGGTCTCACCCGTTCCGACGTTAATGATCTCCGAAGACCTCCACCCGTCCGCCAGCATGAGAACGGCGCGGGCCATGTCGTCGACATGCATGAACTCCCGCACCGCTACCCCGGTCCCCCAGAGAACCACCTCATCCTTCTTCTCCGCCACGGCGTCGGTGAACCTCTTGACCAGGGCCGAGAGGACGTGGGAGTTGTCGGGATCGAAACTGTCATTGGGACCGTAAAGATTGCAGGGCACGGGGCATATACCTTGAAGCCCAAACTGGGCCGCGTAATACGCGGTCATCCTGATGCCAGCGATCTTCGCGATGGCGTAGGCTTCGTTCGTCGGTTCCAGGGGCCCCGACATGAGGTATTCCTCCCTGATGGGCTGAGGACAGTCCTTCGGATAGATGCACGAGCTTCCCATGAAGACGAGCTTCTTTACCCCGCACAGGTGGGCGCTGTGGATCACATTTGTCTGGATCATGATATTGTCGTATGCGAATTCCGCAGGGTACGTGCTGTTGGCCTTTATGCCTCCGACCCTCGCGGCCGCAAGGAACACGTGATCCGGCCTCTCCCGCTTGAAGAACCCCATGACCCCTTCCTGGTCACGAAGATCGAGCACTTCCCTGTCGGCGGTGACGATGTTCCCGCATCCGGCATTCTCCAGCGCGCGAAGCAGGGCCGATCCCACCATCCCCTTGTGACCCGCCACAAAGATCCTTTCTCCTTTGTTCATTGCCACGTCCTTTCCGATGCGGGCTGGCTGGCCGCCGTTGCGCTTGCGTTCCGTACCGGCGGTTTCAAGAGGGTCAGAAGCGCGATGTCCTGATTGGTCAGGCGGTGGATCTGCAGCGGCATGTCCGCACGCCTCATGACCTCCTCTGCGACAGCCGGGGGGGCCGCGATCACGATGTCCCCATAACGGCCCGCTATGCTGCCTATCCTCCCCGACATCACATCCTGTGTGTCCACCATGTTCTGTCTCACGTATTCGGCATGCACGCCAAGCCCGCTGTAATACCCGTTAAGAGGGGCTTTCGCGTAATACTCCAGCGAGTAGCACAGCGCCAGCCACCGGTCGTTTCCCCTGATGGCGGGCACCGCTATGACGGCCTCTTTGTTCAGGGTCACCTGCCCGATGAGGACGGCATCGCGCTTGCCGAACGCACCGGCCAGATAGTTCCCGACCACCGTGGCCCTCGGCGGCTCCAGATACCCATGAACCTCGTAAACGTGGAAGACAGTTACGCCCAGCATGATCAGACCCAGCACCACACCGCCGATGAGACTCCTCCCGGCAGCGATCGGGTTGACCAGCCGGCCGGAAAAGATCACAGCCGCGAGGATCACGAAGAGCGTGAAAGGCACCGCGAGCCTCCCCATGGTCCTGACAAACATGAATTTCGGCCAGATCGCCGCGATCACGAGGCTCGGCGTCACGACTCCGTCAAATCTCACGCCCGCGATGTGGATGATATAACCCCAGCTCAAGACAAACAGGGCAAAAGAGCCAAGACACATCATCCCGCCATATCCAAAGAGCTCATTTCTCAAAACCAGTGACGACCGGTGCCGAAAGTCCATCCCGCGCCACCACTCGCGCCGGCGCTTCCAGACCACGATCGCCCCTGCCGCCACGACAGCAAGGACGAGTGCGAGCGTCGCCGTTCCCAGGTAACTGAAGCCCTCATACTGTCCAGGCTGGAGCGTGTTCGTGGTCAAGGGAAAGCCCATCCTCGTCAGAACGGCGCTGGGACCGCACCACATGTAATTAGGCAGTCCCGCATCGTATTGGGGAGGTATGACGAGCGCGAGGACGTCCGCCACATGGAACCCTCCGCCAAACCCCCCGCCGTATCCCCATTCCGAGCCGAACCTGTCCCGGAGCAGGGACGCGGACCGGGCCATGCTGATGTCTATGTCGCCCTGATTCCCAAGTACCCAGGCGACCCCCAGCGTTACCGCCACACTTGAGAATAGCGCCACTGCGGTGTATCTCAACCTTTGAAGGTTCCGACCGTTGCCGTTGTAAAGGTGATTCAGAAAACAGCAAACCGCGCAGACAAGGAACAGGACGTAAATGCCGAACAACAGGTAGTGCTCGAACATAGAGGTCATGATAGCCATGAATGCAAGGAGCATCCAGAGCGAGCGACGGTCCATCCTGTCGTGGAGCCTCCTGTAGAAATAGGCGAAACCCAGGTAGAACGGCACGTATGAAACGAAGTACGTGACCCCGTAGTAGACGGAGCTTCGGTGGAGCAGCGGAAAGGACAGCCCTGTCAGGACCGCCGCGGCCAGCTTCAGGAAAACGTTCCGCGTCCGGAAGGAGTCGAGTATCATGCAGGCGAACAGGGCGGCGCAGAAAACGAACACCATCTCGACAAGAGGAAAATAGTAGAACTCCCTGAGAGTTTCGCTGATCTTCCCCAGTCCTTTGAAAATAAATGCGAAGAACGGCAGCGGACCCCTCGTGATGGTGGCATCCTGGAATGGAAAGTTCAATCCGTGTATGACGCTCACAGGCCAACTGAAAGCCTCCCTCGCCCAGATCACGTAACGTGTCCAGACATCCAGCTGGTCCGTGTTCTGTGCCAGCGAGGGCATCCGGCCCGAAAAAGGCAGGCAGCTACGCCAACGCATGGAGAATACCACAGCCACGACGAGGGATATCATCCAGTTTTGATATCGGGCAAAAAGGTTTCGTAGAGGATAGGTTCTTGTCATTACCGTCGAGTGCTGCGAATGGTCATTGGATGATAGTGCAGAGACTTGAAGGGCCCCGCCCGGTCAACGCCAGATCAGGAAATCCCTGACAAACTGGTAAAGGAATGTCGCCCCCCAGGCCCAGACCCTGAGTTTTCTCTCGCCGCCGATCCTCGGTGGCTCATCGCCCGGGATCTCGGAGACCTTCAGCTTCCTTCGCGTCGCGCGGACGGACAGGAGCGGCTCCCAGCTTACCTTGCACGAAAACAGTTTTTCCGGTGTCGAATACCAGCGGTCCTGGTCGAGCTCGAGCTCCTTGATGAGGCTCTTTCTGTAGGCCCTGTAGATCACCATGGCGTCGGTATATTTTCCTCCATGAAGGAGGTTCGCGGTCCGCGTAAAGAACCAGTTGCCGAAGCTGGTCAGGAAGTCGTCATCATCGCTCTTCGCCTGGCCCAGATAGCGCGACACGATGACCATGTCGTAACCTTCTTTTATCTTTTCGATCAGGTCGGGGATCAACTCGGGTATTGAATTCCCGTCGGGACTGAACGTGATCAGCACGTCGCTCTTGACCTGAGGCATAACTTCGACATAGGCATGCCTGAAGCCTTTTTGCTTCTGAATGTACACGTTGTATCCATTCTCCCGTGCCCATTCCACGGTTCCGTCCGTGGATCCTCCATCCACCACGAATATCTCATCAAGCCATTCACGCTTGATCTTAGGCATTATCGCCTTCATTCCTTCGATCTCATTCAACGTCATAACAAGAAGAGCAAATGTCATTATGGGCTACCTTTATAGTTTTGTTGTATTACTCTAGCACTATTTGAGGTCATATGCTAACTGAATCATGTGCCGTGCTGAAGGCTTATGCCTTCTTCCCCTCCAGGACTATGATACCCCCGAAGTTCTTGATATAGGGGATCGCTCCGAACACGGCGTTGGTTATCTTCAGAAGGCTCTCGCCCGCTCCCTTGCTCAGAAAGAAATACAGGTGCGGCGGCAGATACGTCGATATTCTGACGCTGCTCTTCACGCCCGCGCTTCCATACCAATCATAGAATTGCCTCGCGACGAAGAGCGGTTCGTCCCTTGCCTCCTCGTCATACAGCTTCCACATCCTCATCAGGATGTCAAAGAGGAAGCGAACGTGACTCTTGTGGTTGTCCGATGTGAAGACCGCCCCTCCGTTCTTTATCTTGTCCGTGGCACTTTTCACTACCATCTGCGGTGCCTTTACGTGATGAAGGGTCCCTACCATAAAGTACGCGTCGAAGATATTATCCCTCAGGGGGATATTCTCCGCATCACCCACGATCAGGTCCACGTGGTTCGCTATCCCGGACTCGTCGACCTTTCTTTTCGCTACCAACAGCATTTCCTCGGAGATATCCACGCCCACAACATTTATCCCTTCTTTTCCAATAACGACGCTCTGCACGCCCGACCCGCACCCCACATCGAGGATGTATTGCCCGGGGCTGATATTTTTCTTTATCCATCCACCGAAGACAACGCGGTCAAACGTCGAGAAATAAGGGCTGTCCGCCACTTCTTTGTCATACGTCCTGGAAAACTTTGCAAAGAACTTCATCTGGCCGTCCTTCTGTTCGTCCTCTACGGCCCCGGCCTTCTTTGCCTCCAGTTCATAGCGTCTGGCGAAGTCGTGATGAAGCTCCTGCCTTCTCAAAGAAAAAGGCAACAGGTCCAATATGCCATTCTCTATCCTGTACCACGCATCGCATGAATTACAGGTCAATCGGCCGTCGATGATCTCATCGCCTCCGTTCTTGAATTCATCGACCGAGAATGACAGGCCACCGCATTCGGGACACTTGATCATTGAAAGCATCCTTTTGTTCATACTATCTCCCTGTAGGCATTATTCATAATGGTCATGAGGCACGGGTCACTTTTCCAGAAAAGCGGCCTTCGCTGCCCTTAGCACCTCGTCCATATTCTTGAGGTCTATCCTTCTTATCTGGTCGATGATCTTCGAGGGCCTCAAGAAGAACCTTCTCAGGGCGAGTTTCTCCATCCTTTTCAGATCGTCGGCCGACATCCCCTCGGGAACATAGATCGGTTTGTTCTCGCTGAAACCCGCGTGTGCGGAATATCTCATCCAGACGTCGAGGTCAACGTCCCCGTTGGGGCGAAGCCCTGTATCCAGTTTCCCATCCCGCGACAATTCCTCGAACAGCCGCGACCCCGGATAGGGGACGGTAATGCTGAACTGGGCGAAATCGAGGGGCAGGCGCCTCGCGAACTCTATGGTGGTACGCGAGTCCTGCGGAGTTTCGCCGGGCAGCCCAAGCATGAAAAGACCCGACACCTTGATGCCGGAGTTCTTCTTTACCATCTTGACCTTTTTTTCGATATTCTCGAGGGTCGTGCCTTTATTTACGTTATCGAGCAAACGCTGTACCCCCGATTCAATTCCGAAATGGATCTCGTAGCACCCGGCCCTTTCCATCCATCCCAGCATGTTCTCGTCTATGATGTTCACGTGGCCTTCGCAGCCCCATTTCAGGTCGACCCTCCTGTTGATCATCTCTTCGCATATCCTCTGCACCCTCTTCTTGTCGGCAATGAAAAGAGAATCCATGATGAAGACGTATCCCACGTCATACTCTTTGACAAGGTGCTCCATTTCATCAACCACCCTGGACGGGCTCATGGTCCTGTACTTCCTGTTCTTGTGGACCACGCAAAACGCGCAGGAATAGACGCACCCCCTCGATGTGAACATCTGCCTGATGGCCCTCTTTCCCTTGTTCACATAGATAAAGTTGTTCAGTTTTCCGACGGAGTACTTTTCCTTCGGCACAAGGTGACGCGCAGGCATGGGCAGACCGTCGAGGTCATAGATAAGCTCCGGGGGGTCGTTGTTGACGATCCCGGTCCCGCTGTACCAGGAAACACCGGGTATTCCCGAGAGGTCCTTTCCTTCATCATACCGGCGGCATATGTTCATGAAGGCGTACTCGCCTTCTCCGTGCACCACGGCATCGGCGCACATGTGATTCAGGTATGTCTCGTAGAATATGCTCGCATGGATATTGCCGAGGACCACCTTGAGGCCGGTGAAATTCGCCTTTATGGCCCTGCCGATTTCGAACACCGCCGCCCCGTTTGATGTGAGGCAGCTGATCCCGACAACGTCCGGCTTCACTCTCCCAACCTCATCGAGGATGCTTTTCAGGTTCAACCGGTCGATGAAAGCGTCCAGAACGACGACCTCATGACCCTCCCGCTCGAGGACCGCTGCTATGTACAAGAGACCGAGCGGATCCAGTTCACTCACAAATACAGACGCCTTTCCAAGCACGTCGTCCATCGTATTCGGAGGATTAATGAGCAATACTCTCATCGTCAGTGATTCCTTTCTTCCCCTGCAGGTTCCACCTTGAACACCTTTGACCAGGATTTGCTTGTCCTGGGGTCCAGCTTGTATAGCGCGTCATACAGGGGATGGATGTACTTGAAGTATTTCTTTTTGATCTGTCTTGCCGGGATGTCATCGTTGTCTCCGAATGAGAAAAGGATGAACTCCAACAGGGTGTTGAGCTTGTATATGATCCCTCTTCCCAGGCTGCTTTCGCCCGTGATGATGAAATTGTTCTTCCGCAGGCGCTCTTCCCACTCCTTCTTTGTCTGCATGTTGATATGTCCGAAGCCATAGGAGAAAATGTATTTGGGTTCCTTGCCCAACCTGGCACGGATCACGTTTATCGGGTCGAACAGGATGGAGATCCCGTCACTGCAGGGCAGTTCGAAGACCCCGCTCTTTTTGCACACACGAGCCACCTCGCGCACGATCTTCCGGTCCTCCATGGTATGTTCCAGCATGTTTCGGGAGATAAAATGGGACAGGCTCTTCGTCTTGAAGGGTATGCTGCCCGCGTCGGCCAGAACAAAAGGCCTCTCCATGTAGCTGCGGGCAAAGGAGATCAGTTTCCATGAAATGTCGAGCCCGATGTAGTCCTTGAAATGCTTCGCAAGGCTTCCACCGGCACAGCCTATATCAAGCACCGTGCCTTCCGGATCGAAGTCGTTCACGCTCTTCAGGAACTCCTTGTGGCGGCTGTAATACTGATAGGAAAGATATTTCCAATCCTCCAGCTCCTCACTGCCCTTTTCCTCCCCGTTCGACGGCCTCATGGCCGTCGGCCCGTTGTCCCCTATCACCTTCATTGCAGCGTGCCTCTGGTTATCGGGCAACAGGACCGGTATGCCCTGAATGATGGGGAATCTTCTATAGCAACGGACGCATTGTAGATATTCCTCTTCCCCGGCGCTGTGATAATGGAGATCGGCGTCCTGGCCGGCACACTCGGGACAACAGAGTATGCCCATGTACCTTTCCCATACGCTCAGAAAAGATGATCTCGCCATAACGCGCAGCCGTACTTACCGGGCCCCTTCCCGGTCGTCGATGCCGATCGTTCTGTCAAGAAGATACAGCGGTCTGTTCTTCACCTCGTCGTATATCCTGCCGAGGTACTCGCCAATGATCCCGATGGCGATGAGCTGTATCCCGCCGATGAACGTTATGGCCACCATGATGGATGCCCATCCCGGAGTCGGTTCGTGGGTCAGCCTGAACCAGAATACGCCGATAATAAGCAGGAAACTGATGAAGGAAACGACAAAACCCATGAGCGTGGCTATCTTCAGGGGTACGTGGGAAAAACTGCTTATACCGTCGATGGCGAAGCGCATCATCTTTTTCACGGTGAATTTTGTTTCACCCGCGTACCTCGGGTCCCTTACGTAGTCCACCCCTATCTGGCGGTACCCGATCCAGGTGATCAGGCCCCGCAGGAACCGGTTCTTTTCGTTGATCGACTTGAGGCTGTCCACCACCTTCCTGCTGATGAGCCTGAAGTCGCCGGTGTCCAGCGGTATGTCCACATCGGTGAGGGCATTGATGGTCCGGTAGAACACCGACGCGGTCCAAAGCTTGAATGCACCGATTCCCCTTTTCGTTTCTCTCTCCGGGCGTAGACGACATCGTAACCTTCCTTGTATCTCTCCACCAGTCGCGCTATCACTTCGGGCGGGTCCTGAAGGTCGGCATCCATCATGACCACGGCGTCGCCACTCGCATGATCGAGGCCCGCGGTGATGGCCGCCTGGTGGCCGAAGTTCCTCGAAAACCTCACGATCTTTACCCTGGGGTCCTTTGCGTGAAACCCGCTCATGATATCGAAGGACCTGTCCTTGCTGTTATCGTCGACGAACACGATCTCGTAGTTCGGAGAGATGCCCTCCATGACCTTCGTCAGGCGTTCGTAAAGGACATGCAGGGTACCCTCTTCATTATAAACGGGCAATATGACGGAGTAATCGATCTTTTTCATGTATCCCTCGGGGCCTATTTTATTATTTTCATTGCCTGAAGCAATTTCTTGAGCAGGTTAAAGAACCCGTAATATTTGAAGTAGAAGGCTATGCTGTTGGGGTTTCTCAACGCGAGCAGGACGCTTTCCCTCAGAAATATGGCAAATGTGTTGAGGTCTTCGAGACCCGCGGGCGAGTAGATATGTTCTTCCTTGCTCTTCGACAGAGGCATGACGAACTTGAATATGCTCTGAGGCATGTAATCCGCGGAAATCTCCCCGTCCCTCACGAGTTCGTTGAATATGGGCGTGCCGGGTATGGGAAGGAACTTCCCCAGGATGATGGCATCGATCTTCGACTTCCTGATCAACCGTATCGTCTGCCTTACATCATCCCTCGTCTCGCCCGGATAACCTATTATGAAGAAAGCCCTCACATCAAGACCCTGTTTCTTGATCCTCTTTACAACACCGGGCACCTTGTCGGGATCAAGGGTCTTTCTCATCCTCTTCAGGGTCTTTTTGGAGCCGCTCTCGGGGGCGATGGACAATCCCTTCCATCCGGCCTTTTTCATGAGCGCGATCAGTTCATCGTCGAGACTGTCTATCCTCACGCCATTGGGTGTCGCGAAATAGATCTTCTCGGAAAAATGCCCTCGTTCCCTGAGATCGATAACGGTCCTGCAGAATTCCTTCGCGTAGTCCATCTGAAAGGTGAAGTTGTCATCCACGAGGGCGAATTGCCTGATGCCATGCTCCCGGTACAGATGATCGATCCAGTTCATGATGTAGGGTATCGAGTGGCGCCTGATCTTTTTCCCGTTGATAAGTGATGCCGAGCAAAAACTGCAGCCGTAAGGACACCCCCTCGTTATCCATATCGGCGCGCTCTTTCCATAAAACCCGCCGTAGCTGTACCCGTTCCTTATATACTCATCGAGACCGATGTGTCTGTAATCAGGGTACCTGATCATGTCGATGTCCGCCTCGAGGTTGATGTCGTTGAGGACCACCCGGCCGTTCCTGCGGTACCCCAGCCCCTTGATGCCATCGAACCCTTCTTCGGTCCCCAACCGGTCCAGAAAGGCACCGAACATCAACTCGGCCTCCCCCCTGAATATGAAATCAAGATCTTCGTTCTCCATGACCTTTTCGCCGAAGATCGAAGGGTGGGCCCCTCCCATGACGGTGGCAATATCCCTGCTGACGGACTTGACCTTGCTGACGATGCGGACCGCCTCGCTGTATGTCTGCATCGATGCGGACACGCCCACCACATCGGGCCCGTACTCAGCGATCTCGCGCAGGAGGTCGGGAGAATCCGAAAACACCCCCTTGAGAGAGCAATCGTAGATCCGAACGTCATGATGGTCCGGGGCGTTGCTCTTGAGGAAACCAAGACCGAGCGGCAGGATGTAAAAAGGCAGGTTGCCGGCCGGTTCGATAAGGAGCACCTTCTTCCCTCTTATGCCCTGCATGGCCGTCACACTCCTCCCGCTGCTGTAGTCATATCTTCGCGTGAGAGCATCTCGCGGGCCAAAAGCAGGAACACGAGGACGATGCACAGGTATGCCAGGGCCGTCGCCGGGGCAATTCCGGGAGGCCTGAAGGTGAGCCTGACCACCGATACCCCCGCCGGCACCACAACGGCCTTGAAATTCTTCAGGGCCCTGAATATCATGGCATCCTTGCCGTTCACCGTCGCCTTCCAGTAGGGATGATACCCGTCACGAATGAACAGCAGGGCCGTCCCGTCCGTGCTGACATTCAGGTTTACCGACGAATAGGTCCTGTTCTCCTCCACCTTCCCGTCAGCAAACACTGCGGCCCTTTCAGGCCCGGGGTCCAGCCGCCGGTCCGATACCGATGCCATCTCTGGAACCTCTCTCTCCAGAGCCAGCGAACTGCCACGTGTCGCTTTTTCGAAATCGGTCTTCGAAACATCCTTCGAGACATGGGCATTTCCAAACAAGGCATAACGAGGCAGTTTATCCAATGTGATCCCTTTCTGCTGCAGATCCATGAGGGAGGACAGCGACAGTGTCGTATCGGCCTGTCCGTTGGCAACCCGGAAGGAAACGCCGATCCTGTCCGGGTTCTGGGCGTCGAAGCGCGAAGCCGCCCCCATCCTGGGGAAATGCGGATTCATCACCTGCCTGACATGCATGTGCGCCATCGTAGACACATCACACAGGACAAGCACCAGGAACATCCCTGTGATCGCATTCCTGTAGACATCGTCCTGTCCCCTTCTGAGCCAGAGAAGCACGATGACTGAACAAAATGTCATGAGCGCCCAGAATCCCATAAGAAAACCCAGGATCACAGGATTGTCCTTGCTCAGAAGCAGATAGATCAGGAACGAGACCGCCACGGACGCGATGAGCGTGAGCAAGGTCTTCCTGTAGAGATCGGTGCCTTTCAGCAGCGCCTCCAGTCCCATGCCCGCCCCCAGCACCAGCAGGACAAAACCACCGCTCCGGTAGAGCACGTCGTTGAAATGGCTGTTCTTCGTCAGAGGCGTATTCAGATTGAGGACCATAAGGAACAGGGGGCTATAATTGGCGACCATGACGACCCCGAAGAAAAGGATCAGCAAAATGAGGATCCTTAGCCTCCAATCGGACCTACCGTGGAGAAGACCGATGATGAGAAGGGGGATCGTCATCAACCCGAGATAGATATATCCCATGTACCCGCTCCCCACCACAACGGGATAATTGACGTAGGGTCCCTTACCGGTGTTCCTGCCGAAAAATCCCACTCCCGGAGTGCTCGACATAAGCGCCTCCAGAGGGTTCCCCGGCGAACCTTCCATATGCAGATACCTGTTGTCTTTCTCGGCGTACGTGGTCGTCCGGACGATGTCACCCTTCTGCAGGAGGGTCAGGAACGGAGGGGACAGGCAGACAATGACGAGCACAGCGACCACCGCCCACTTCCATTTTGAAACGCTCTTGAAGGTTTCCGATATCCTTGTCCTTGACCCGCGCGGGACCATCATCACGAAGAAAAGGGCGGAAAGAAAGAGGAGGTTCCAGATGATCAAAGCGTAGTTGATCGTAACGGCAAAGACGAGAAGCATGAGGACGAAGATCAGGAAACTCCTGTTCCCCGGTTTTTCAACAAACTGGATATATGAGGCCCCGAGCAGCAAGCCGTAGGCGGCGGCCTCCAGCAGACCGAGGTCACCGAGGTTGAGGAGCACACCCGGGGAAAATGCGGTGACTATCGCTACGAACAGTATGGCCGTCGTGGATGTGAGGATCCTTCTCGCGAAGAACCAGACCGACAGCGAGAATACGAAGGGCACTATAGCCCCGAAATACCAGATGTAAACGGGCATAATGTTGGTGACGTAAATGCCGAGCCTGCCGAGGGCCCAGAAGACCGCCGCGAGCGTGATGAACACGGGACTCAGGCAGTTCACATTGCCCAGGATGGAGTAGAAATAACCCGGGAACCCGAATTGATTGTGCGGGAACCACCAGGCGGGCGTGCCGAAGTAGTTCAACGATTGGAGATTGTCGTGAAAGAGACTGTAAAAGGACACGTTGTCATGAAAGGGAAAACCATCGAGAAAGAAATAGCCGCAAAGGGACTGAAAGCTGAAGGCCGTGAGAACGACGATCGCGTAATACTGCTTCAGCGTCGAAGAGACAACGTCTTCCCTGGCGCGGGAGCGAGCGAGGAAGGCCAGACCGACAGCCTTTCCAATGCAAAGGAACGCAACGGTGACCAGCAAAATCGTCAGGAAAGGTATCGTCCCGGGCGGAGATGACAGGACGATCCCGCCGACCATGAGTACAAGGCCCGCTGCCAGGCATATGATGCTTTTCGTGCTTGCTTTCAAATCAGTCTTTTCAACTCACTTCTGAAACTTAACAGCCCGTTGGTAAAGTGGGCCATCGCGCCCTATTCACACCCGATCGTCAGTCCTTCGCAGTCTCGGTCAGTCATTCCGGCGAAGGCCGGAATGACGTGGAAGCTTTTCCTATCAGCGGTCGGTCCTAGAGACCGTTAAGAAGCTTGCAGAACTGGAGGATCTTCGTTTCTTCCAGATCAGGGTAATTTCCGATGTAGTACCCGAAGAAATGAACGTGGTCGATCTCCGGATATTTCGTATATTCTCCCTCGGGCACGATCCCTGCCAGATATGGCTGCCTCAGCTGATTGCCTCCACCCGAGCTTCCCCTGCGGAACTCGACCCCCGCGCTTCTCATGGCGTCTTCCACCCTTTTGCGCAGTTTCACATCCGGGTTTTTCAGGACAAGGTTAAAGGCGTAGTTGCTGCTGCCCGTGAGGTCGAAGTCGGTCCGGTACTTCTGAGGGTCGAGATTGTCGAGGAACAACCTGAAATTTCTGCTGCGCTTCACGTTATTGTCGTCTAGCCTCTTCAACTGGCTCCTGCCGAGCACCGCCCCTATCTCCGTGTTGCGAACGTTATAGGCCGGATAGGCGAAGATAAAATCAGGCGACAGGTCCGGGTGTTCCCTCGTATATTTCCTTTTGGTCTTTTCGCTGGAGGCCTCCCTGACCATGCCGTGGGACCTCAGCATTCTCACGGTTTCGTAGATATCCTTGTCGTTGGTGCAGACCATGCCGCCCTCGATGGTGCTCATGTGATGGGCAAAATAATATGAGAAATTGGACACCATCCCGAATGAGCCCAGTCTCCGCCCTTTGAAGGTCGCTCCATGGGATTCACACACATCCTCGACGAGGGGGACGTTCTTTTTCTTGAGTTCCTTAAGGAGCTTGTCGCTGAGTCCATTGAAACCCTGCACATGGGTCAGGAAGACCGCCCGTGTTCTCTTGTTCACCTTGCGCAGCACCTCGTCCGTATTCATACAGAGGTTCTTCGGATCTATGTCCACAAACACGGGCTTCAAACCGTTCTGGATGACCGACGCGATATCGGAGACCCATGTCAGCGTGGGAACGATGACCTCTCCCGGTCCGAAGAGGTGCCGCACCGCCGCCATGGTGATGAGGTTGGCGGAAGCCCCGGAGTTGACGAATACACTGTACCGCACACCCAGCCAACGCGACCACTCCGATTCAAAGGCCTGGACGTTGCCTGATTGCGTGAGCCTGGGTCTTTGCCTGAGAAACTCTATGAGGACATCGATGTCCTCATCGGTGATGTTGTTCTCCATCAGGGGCCAGTTCAGCTCCATAGATCAGTCTCCCTTATAATGAACGGTTTTCAAAATGGCCTGCTTGATCTCATTCCTGTCTATATAGAAAGCATCCTCAAGCTCACATGCGGAAGGCGTGGGCACGTCGGGACAGGTGACGCGGGCTATGGGCGCTCTCAGGGAACCATACGCCTTTTCGGCGACCACGGCGGCTATCTCGGACGCCACTCCCCCCGTCCTCCAGCCGCAGTCAACAACGACCAGTCTTCCTGTCTTCGCCACGGAGGCGAGTATGATCTCCTCGTCCAGGGGCCTCAACGTCCGGGGGTCGACTAGCTCCACATCTATCCCCTCCGACTCCAGCTCCTGGGACACACGGAACGAGTCAATAACGAGGTGGGACATCGCGACCACCGTAACATCCCTGCCTTTCCTCCTGATCGCCCCTTTTCCGATGGGCACGTAATACATTTCCTCCGGCACCGGGCCAATCTGCTTGAAGTTGAAACGGTGATCTATTATCACGACTGGATTGTTGTCCCTGACAGCAGAGATGATGAGGCCCTTCGCGTCAAAGCATGTGCTCGGCATGATCAGTTTCAGGCCGGGAACGTGAAAGAAGAAGGCTTGAAGCGCCTGCGAATGCTGGGCAGCCGACCCCCAGCCGCGGCCGATGCAAGCCCACACGACAAGCGGCACAGAAACCCTTCCACCAAACATGTAGTACCACTTCGACGCGTGGTTCACGATCTGATCCATCGCGAGCGTGAGAAAGTCGGGCCTGTTGTGGAAATAGACGGGTCTCATGCCGGCAAGCGCCGCCCCCACGGCTATACCCGTCAGGGCCGTCTCGGATAACGGCGTGTCGAACACCCGGTCCGTCCCGAACTCGACATGAAGGTCTTTGGTCGTTCCAAACATGCCCGCGGGGTCATCAACCCCCTGGCCCATCACGAAAACCCTCCGATCAAGGGCCAGAGACTGCCTCAGGCCCTCACGGACCGCCTCGGAGTACGGTATCCTTCGTCCCTCTTCCCGATGATCCTTCAGGAATTCAGGTTCGTGATCTTCCGGTTTTATCTTTGACCAGGGCATCGCTCACTCGCAGAAAAGGTTCTTTTCAAGATCGCCCGAATCGGGTTTCGGGCTGTTCTTCGCGAAAACAAAAGCTTCTTCTATCTCTCCGGCAACCTCCTGTTCCATGCCGGCAACATCCTCCGGAGACAGGATGCCGCCCTCCACCAGGTCCGTCTTCAGCCTCTCCACGGGACACCGCGACCTCCATGCATCTATCTCCTCCTGGTCGCGATACCCGCTTGCATCCTGCGCTGCGCACCCGGCATGGGGCAGGATACGATACGTGAGGCACTCCAGGAACGAGGGCCCAAGTCCCTTCCTCGCTCTCTCCACGGCCTCGGTCGCCGCCTCGTAGACGGCCAGAGCGTCGTTCCCGTCTATCAGACCCGTAAACAAACGGTCCGGCGGGGCATAATGAAAGATGTTCCTGCCCTCCTGCCGCGCGGAGACACTGGAACACACCGACCACCCGTTGTTCTCCAGGATAAAGATCACGGGCAACCTCTTAAGCACCGCAAAGTTTATGCTCTCATAAAGGACGCCTTCATCCGCGGCCCCATCACCGAAAAAGACGGCACAGACCTGATCCGTCCCTTTCATCTTGATCGCGAGTCCCAGGCCCGTTCCTATGGATATGCATCCCCCGACTATCGAGGAGCTTCCCATGTGACCGACTGAAGTGTCGATGAGATGCATCGACCCGCCGAACCCCTTCGAGCATCCGTCCACCCTTCCGTGCAGTTCGGCGACGAGGGCCTTCAGATCGCCGCCTTTTGCAAGGTAATGCCCGTGGCCCCTGTGATTGCTCGCTATGTAGTCCTCACGTGTGAGGGCGGCACACACACCGGCGGCAATGGCCTCCTGGCCGACGCAAAGATGCACCGGCGTTTTCATCTCGTCCTCAAGATAACGGGACTCAATGCCTTCCTGGACCATCCTGATCCTCAGCATTGTGTGAAGGAGCATCTTTTTTGTCTGCGGAGATATCGTCATCGGAGAAGCTCAGTCCTTTACCGCCCCACCGTTCATGTGCTCGGCTTGTTCCTGTCTTTGTGAATCGCGGTCCTTTTCCACTTCACTGTAATCCTCTTCGGGAGGATCGTAGAGTATTATCTGGCTCCCCTGTGATTCAAAACGGAAAGGCACCAGAATGAGGTCGCTGAGCGCCTTCCTCACCCTCGCCTGCTCCGACACCGGTACGAAGAGCAGGAGAAATCCTCCTCCCCCGGCACCGAGGATCTTGCCCCCGATGGCCCCGTTATCGCGGGCCAGTTCGTAATACCCATCGACAACACCATTCGTGATCTCCGGGCTGATCTGCCTCTTCAGCATCCACGACTCGTGGAGCAGTTCGCCGAACTCATGGACGCTGCCGCTGTATTGAAGGATCTCGATCCCGTCCTTCACCATCGCCTGCATCTTCCTGAGAATGCCTTCCTTTTTCGCGAGATCGTTCACGTAGTTGCTCGCGACATCGGAGGCAGTCCTCGCAATGCCGGTATAAAAGAGCATCAGGTGCGAGTTGAGCTCTTTTTTCCTCGCAGATGTGAGTGTAACGGGTTGCGTCCTTATCCTGCCGCCCTCTCCAAAGATTATCCTGTTGAAACCGCCGTAAGCGGCCGCGATCTGGTCCTGGGATCCGATCGTCTCCTTCACCATGTTCTGCTCTATATGGATGCTCTCCATGGCCAGCTTCTCCTTGCTCACCATGACACCCTTCAGGGCGTAAATGGCATGGAGGAGGCAGACGGTGAAGGAGGAACTGGAGCCCATTCCGCTTCGCGCCGGCAGGTCTCCATCGTAGTGGATCTCGAGTCCCCTGTTGAAGTCCAGAAAGCGCAGGATCTCCCGCGCCGCCGGATGTTGGATCTGCCCGTAGGTCTCGCACAGTTCGATCTTCGAATAGGAAAGGCGGATACGATGGTCGAAGAATGGAGGGAGGTACCTCAGGGTAATGTAGCAGTACTTGTCTATCGTCGTTGACAGAATATCTCCGCCATTCTTCAAATACCACGAGGGGTAGTCGGTCCCTCCCCCGAAGAAGGATATCCTGAACGGTGTCCTGCAAATGATCATAACAATCCTTTCTGTTCTTTAATGGAGCCCCTGCCCGGCAGAACATCTGCCGCCAGGCGGTAGGACTCGGGGGTCCCTATGTCGATGAATCTGCCCGCCCAGCGATAGCCATAGAAGGAATGACCGATCAATCCGGGCAATACATCCCTCTCCAGGGAAACGGTCACGTCGGGAATAATCCCGGCCGCGATCTCTCTCTTCATTATGTAAACTCCGGCGTTGATAAGACCTTCGCCGGTGTCCTCACCTTTTTCCCTGAACGATGTCACCGAACCGTCATCTGCGATGGTCACCCTTCCATAGCGGCTCACATCGTCAACAGACGCGAGCAGCAGCCCCAGGTCCCTCTTCCGCTCATGGAACCACCGGAAGTATGCCGGCAGGTCGACATCAGCATAAGAGTCACCGTTCATAAGGACAAAAACATCGGATCGAACATGCCGAAGCGCGTTCCGTAAAGCACCTGCCGTTCCAAGCGGTCTCTTTTCAGGTGAATGGGTTATCCTCAGCGGACCGTACCCCAACCCTATCTCTCCAAGCACCACGTCGGCCATGTACCCTGTGCACAGGACAACATCCTTTACCCCTGAAAGGACTATCCGGTCAAGGAGAAAGGTTAAGAAAGGTCTTCCGTTCACCTGCGCCAGCACCTTCGGTCTGTCGGACACAACGGAATCGAGCCTCGTTCCCCGCCCGCCCGCAAGGATGACGCACGTGGTCCCATTCATCTCGAGGACCTGCTCAGACATTCGCGAAGGGGTTCACTTTCAATATCCTGTAGACCTTCAAGAGCTCGATGATGCCGTCGTCCAGCGAATGGTCCGGTTTCCAACCCACGGATTCGATCTTGTCGTTGCTCACGATGTAGTCGCGCTTGTCCGGATCCTCTCCCACCGGGGCAGAGTGAATGTAAAAGTCGGGCACGTGTTCCTTGATCTTTTCGCAGAGCTGCCTTTTTGTAAGATTCGCCGAGCTGAGCCCCACATTGAAGGCCTGGCCTTTCATCTGATCGTAGTGAGATATCCCGAAAATGAAGGCCTTGGCCACATCCCTTACATGGATGAAATTCCGTCGAAAATGCTCTTCAAAAAGAATGATGAAGCGGTCCTTGTATGCCCGGTAGGTAAAATCATTCACGAGAAGATCCATCCGCATCCTTGGGCTGGCCCCGAACACCGTCGCGAGGCGGAATGTCACGGCGTTTCCCCTCTCAAGCAGCTCCTTTTCAACGGCGACTTTCGTTATACCATACTCCGAAATAGGATTTAAAGGCGTCTCTTCGGTGCAAAAATCATCCTTCTCACCCACTCCGTACCCGCTGTTCGTATTCGGGAACAGGATCATCTGCGCCGGCGAGATCTTGTTTATGATGTTCATGTGAGCTTCGTAATTCACCAGGTTCGTGAGAGACGGGCTCACCTTGCATGCCGGCGCACCGACAAGGGCGGCAAGGAGGATAATGATATCGTGCTCCGGCACCAGCGTCGACATGAGGCCTTCATTGCAGATGTCCCCCCTGACAAAATCAAAGTTCCGGTTCGGGCAGCAATCGAGGAGTGAACTTTGATTGAACAGCAGCGAATCGACAACGGTGACCTTGTAGCCCTGCTCCAACAGTGCCGGGACCAGTATCGATCCGACATAACCTGCACCGCCTGTCACAAGAATCCTTTCCATCGTCATATTCTCTCCTGATTAATCATTGTGTACGCTGTACTGCCCATCCGATACCTGACACCCCTATTCCTTGCGAGCACGAACACGCAAGGAACCGATCATAGACATCACTCTCCATGGAAGCGAAAAGGGAGGAAATCTCGCTATAAACACGGACAGGCGAAAGCGATGACGTTTGTCAAGAAGCCCCAGGAATTCCTTCATCGCCATCAAATAAGCGAACCATTGTTTGAGAACCACCCTCTCAGACCTGAGGACGACCGAGTAATAGTCTCTGAAGCACCATTCAAGCAAGAGCGACAGGTTGTCCTGGAAATCCTCCTTCAGGGTATCATCCATGAGAACGGCCACGCTCTTCGTAATCAAATCATGTTGTGCCGAAAGGTAGGCATCAAGGTCCGCGCTGGTATACGAAATGGAGTTTGCATGGGTCCGGAAGAATACGAGTGGGACATCGATCAAAACGACGGTCTCACACAGGGCCTACCTGATTGCGAGCAAATTGTCGGAATACGGAGAGAAACCATTGCCCAGTCTCTCCATACCCCCGATCTTCCGCAGGTAGTTCGTGTCAAACAACCCGTAACAGCCTATTACCTTGAAGGAACGCTTCAGGTAACCGTTCAGAAACCTCCTCCCTGAAAGCACAAGAACCCGCGAGGACAAGCCTTCGCTCTCGACCTTGGGAGGTGTTTGCCCAATTGAGTAACCGGTGAAAAGCACCGGCGGAAAGTTCTGGCTCTTGAGCACGGCGTAAGCCAACGCAAGGAACTCGCGCGCGTATGTATCATCGTCAGCGAGCCACGTAAAATAGTGTCCCCGACTCTGCTCCAGTAAATGCCTCATGTTCCCCAGTTCACCGAGATTCTCGGCGTAGTTCAGAAAACGGGCCCTGGGGTCGCTGATACCGAGCAGTTCGTGCGAGATCCTTAGCAAAGGGTAGTCATTCCCGACGATCACCTCGAAATCGGAAAATGACTGGCTGAGGACAGAATCGATACACTCAGAGATGGTCAAGATCTTTCAGACACCCTCCAAGGGTTTTTAAGTGGTTTGGCCGCTTCAAGTTTCATACCGCCTCTCTCGCCTCCGGCAGCGTGGTCAGGTACACTTCGTCGGGCGTCCTGTCGCCAAGACCCTGATGGCGCCGCCGTGAGTTATAGCGTTCAAAGTACATCTTCAGTCCCTGCCTGACATCGGCTATGGAGCCATATGCCTTCAGGTATATGTCCTCGTACTTGACGGTCTTCCAGAGCCTCTCGATGAAGATGTTGTCCATCCAGCGGCCCCTGCCGTCCATGCTGATCCTTATGCCGTTCCGAGAAAGAATGTCCGTAAAGTCGAGGGAAGTGAACTGGGTTCCCTGGTCGGTGTTGAATATGTCCGGTGTTCCGTACCGTGTTATCGCCTCCTCCAGGGCATCGATGCAGAACGAGGGATCGAGCGTGTTGGAGAGCCTCCATGACAGCACCTTCCTGCTTGCCCAGTCCATGACGGCGGTGAGATAGCAGAAGCCCTTCGCTATGGGGATGTAGGTTATGTCCGAGCACCAGACATGGTTCGCATTCGTGATATCAAGCCCCTTCAGGAGATAGGGATAGATCCTGTGCCCCGGGTGGGGCTTCGAGAGGCGGGGCTTTTTGTAGATCGCCTCGATGCCCATCCTGCGCATGAGGGTCCTGACGTGGATCCTTCCGGATATGCAGCCTTTGTTCTTAAGCTCGCTTTTCATGCCCCTCGAACCGAGCCAGGGCATCTCGAGATGGATCTCGTCGATCAGGCGCATGAGTTCCCTGTCCCTGTCGGAGAGAGGGACAGGTGTATAGTAGACGCCTGACCGGGAGAGATCGAGCATCCTGCACTGTGTCGTCACGGGCAGGACATGTTCCCTGTCGATCATCTCTTTCCGCTCGGATCGCCGATGCGCCCGAGCGCTCCTGACAAAAAATCGTTCTCCATGGCAAGTTGCCCTATCTTCGCGTGGAGTTCCTTGATGTCGGGGCTCTTGTTGCCGGTCCCCCTGTCCTTCGAGAAGACATCCGCGGCGTGTTCCAGGAGCTGTTTCTTCCACTCCGTGATGAGGTTCGGGTGGACCTGGTAACGCTGGGACAGTTCAATGATCGTCTCTTCTCCCTTGAGGGCATCCAATGCTACCTTGGCCTTGAATGCCGGCGAGTGGTTCCTTCGTGGTCTCTTTGTCATCTTCGTCTGCTCCTTTCTGTTGTCATTATAGAGCAGCAAAACCACTTAAGTCGATGTCCGAATTTATTGTACCAGCTCTCCCAACCAGCATTTCCGTGCGGTTGTACGTGGTTACCCCAATGGAAAAGAAGGGTGCGGACGTCACGTCACACACCCTACTTCTTCGCCGATCGAACCATGATCATCAGGTCCCGGTCCCCTTTCCACCGATAGCGGGAGATCTCCAGTTCCTCAAAATCAAGGTGCCTGAGGATTCCACGTATCTTTCCAACCGTGTACGCATTCCTGTGAAACTGGCCTTCCCCGTTCTGGCTACCGAAGATCATTGCCATCAGGTAACCCGATCTTAAGAGGTTTCTCAACGAAAAGGGTGTGGGAGCCATGATCCATTATCCCCTGCCTGTTCATCTCCAGCCTGCATATCGGCGTCTTGTTGATGGCCGGTCTTCTCCGGTTGAGTTGTCGGGTAATAACTGCAGCTGGTCCGGCATAAGAAAGACCAGGTCCGCCGCCCGAAACTCCTCCTGCACATCCGCAAAATCGTTGAAAGGCCTATACCGGAAGACTTTCCTGTCGGGAAACTCTCCCGTCAGATATCTTTCGGCTATGTAGAGCGCCGGCGGAATGTCGGCCATGATGTACCGGACCCACGGCATCTTTCGGAGAAAGACGTAAGCGGTACGTCCGTACCCACCGCCAATCTCCGTGATAGTCCCTATATGACCAGTATCTGGAAGTCCTCGCAAAATAGAATGATACTCAAGAACTGAGTTTGCGAGGTCCTGTGAGATTTTTCTTCCATGCAGTTCTATAGCCGGTGGGTTTCCGGCGGCTGGCTCCTCCAGTTCCTGGAGCATCTCTCCTCCAACTGTCCCCCGGGTAAACTCCCACAGAAGATACGTCATCGTGTCGAAGAACGTTGACTGTTCCCTCGTCATGAACTCATGCGAGGGAAGGTTCTGTGCCCTCCTCCTTGCATCGGCAACGAAGTGTCCGGGCAAGTTGGTCGTGAGAAAGACCGCCTGAGGATCTTCCTTCCCCACAACCCACGTGAAGTAGTTAAGAGCAACAGTCTGCTTGAAGTTCTCGTATCCCATATGCAGCAGTTGCACAACATTCTTCCTGCACAGAATCGACCAATAGGCGGATGTGATTGTGGCCTCGCTCCTCCCGATGAAATCAATGAGCATGAGCTTGAGCCTGGGATCCATCCTGCTGTCACCGAGACAGAGATCCCAATCGGGGAGGTCGTCCGGCGGTGCCGGCTGAACGGACTCAGCGCCTCTCAGCCGATGATACAGGCTACTCAACCTTCGGAACATTTCTTCACTCAGCAAGGCGCGTGCCAATTGAGCTACTGATGACTTTAATGACATACGCTCAGGACCTCACCGATCTGAAAACCCTCCGCACCATGCGATGGAGCAGAGCCTCCCACCTTCCGAGACGATCCGAGGCGGCTTCCCGATCCTCTTCAAGGCGGCTGATAATGCCGTTGAGCCTAGCCAACTCCACTGTCTCCAAAAGTCGGATGAAGAGATTCGCACCAATCTGCTCCTCCATAAAACCATCTACCGCCGAGCCTGCCGGCCATATGACGCTGAGGCCATTGTGGATGGGAAAGGTCAGGATCTTCAATGCCAGATCTGTTGCCTGCACAAAATCCTCCGCTGCTGTCAGCACGCCGTTGCGTGGGCCCCCTTCCCTGTCCGCGTTCGCGTAGGGGTAGTTAATCATTCCGGCGACAAGGTCTTGCGACCACGGGGAGACTCCCTCCCAGTGATAAGTATTCACGGCGTCCACGGGAAGGCCCGAAGGGTTGTAATACATATCACGCCTGGCATAAGGCCACCCCGTCGCCCTGAGAAAGATGACGGGAAAAAACGCCCCGAGACGTGCGGCCATTGCTTCGATCCCAAGCAGATCATGGTAAACCGCGTAGTAATTCAGATCGCCCTCGAGCATTACGGCATCAACAGCTCCACCGAGAATCGACAAGGCATCATGACTGGTTCCCTCGAACAGCTCGATTCTGTCCGAACGGTCAACGATCTCCCGCAAAGAGGGTAAGACGGTAGGTTCGACTACGGTCAACCGGCCGGCGTGCAGGGCGCAGTATCCTTCGAGAAGGCGTGTATTATCCCCACGGTACGCCCCAATCTCCAACAGATTGAGGGCATTGCTGCAACGAAGGAGTGGTTCCACAAGATCCGGCCAAAAGAGAGAGAAACCACTGTTCGGATCGACCTGACGAAGAAACTCTACCTCTTCGTCGGAACGTTCATTGAAAGCTGGCGAGAGATACGAAATCATCGGAAACCCTCCATAAACTTGCGTTGAAAATTGTACTGACCCGACTCGACGAAGCGCCGAAGTGATGCAAGTATTTGGCCATGTCGGGACAACGAGAACTTTTCCATGAACCTTGCATAGCTTACCGATCCGTACTGTTGGTAGTAACCGCCTATCTCCTGAATGAAGCTATCGTAATCCTCAAACAACCAATCCTTCACGTTGTGCAGGAACGCCATATAGTAATACTCGTAGACTTCATTAAGGTCTATGTCCAACTTCTGGGCGGGAAGGTTCATAAGCATATCTCTGTACTCCTCAATCGAACGGGGATGTTTGTTGAAGGAATAGCGAATACGCGGGTTGCACAAAGATGCGTTAATGACGGGAATCCCGAGTGCGGCGTATTCGAACCCTATGGTCCCGTACACAGTGAGCCCGAAATTGATCCCTTCTTCCACTAGCTGAAGGTGGGACGTGTCGGAAGGTATCATTCTGAACCTCGGATACTTGCTTATGAACTCCTCTATGATAGGGATATTCCCCGGAAGAAAATCAGGATGCGTCTTGATGTACCATTCGTAATCGGTAATCTCCGATATGTCACCAAGGAAATAAAGCCATTCGTAAAAGTCAGGGAAGAGATTTACTCCGAAAGGGTGTGGACTATCGAAGAAGCAATGGGTGGCGACGAGTATCTTCGTCTTCGTGCCCTCGTTCAGCACCCGGTTTCTCCCGACCTTGCCGTAGGCCGATTTGGTGGAATAGTGCATGTCCACACCCACCTCACCGGAAAACCTTTTCTCCAGCCGCTCCTTTGCCAGATGGAGACCCTCCTCGCGCATCTCCTCCGGCAGTTCACGGAACTGCTCCGGATAGTAGAAGAACTCGTCATAGGCCCAAAGATCTTTTTCGGTCAGGTAATGCAGGTGGGTGGCGTTCGCATGATAGACGGGTATCTTACGTTGAACGGCCAGCCTCGTAACGATCCCCGAGGCAACATAAACGGTATGGGTAACGATCACACACCGGA
Source organism: Syntrophorhabdus sp. (assembly GCA_012719415.1). Classification (NCBI taxonomy): domain Bacteria; kingdom Pseudomonadati; phylum Thermodesulfobacteriota; class Syntrophorhabdia; order Syntrophorhabdales; family Syntrophorhabdaceae; genus Syntrophorhabdus; species Syntrophorhabdus sp. Next base: position 42,181 of record JAAYAK010000204.1, on the reverse strand, counting down.
CATCGTGGGTGTCCAGATAATCGCGCCAGAAGACGTAGAATCCTATGGCACTTTTCAGCGACTCGTGAAAGCGCGGGTCCTCGAGAAGGACAGTGGGTACCTTGTATCGCATGCAGTGTGAATCGTAGAGGAGGTCTCCGATCCACACTCTCTCCAGACGGAGATCCTCGACGTCGCGCTTGGACCTCAAAGACGACAGGGCCTCAGCGAACAGGTGCTCCATCTCCCTCCGCTGGGAGGGTCTTAATTCGTGGTAGAGACACTCCGAGACATTGAACGACCGGTAGATCCTGTTGACTTTCCTGTTTGACCACTCGGTGATCATGTTTCTGCGACCTGCTGAGTACGCCACTATCCTGGTATGGTGGAGCATGGCCAACAAGTTCGCCAGGTAGCTGAAGGCGATGATGCTGGTCGACATCCTCGTCAATTCGAGAAGGATCTCACCGCCGTCGCGCTCTGCAGGATAGCCTTCCCAGACCTTCTCGTTATGCCTGATGAACGCCTTTTCCCTCTCGTCGAGACGGTCGGCGCCCAACACTGCCCTTGCGATATTCATGACCTTTCTCACGTTCGCCAGACCCTGTTTAATCATTTCTGTCCCATTTCCCGGCGTTTTCTGAACAGTGCCGAATGTATGACGTCGACCTCGACCCCGTCCAGTAGGGCCTGGCGTATGCGACGGCCGTCATCGGTCATTCCCGACTTCTCCATAATACTGAGCATCCCCTTGTTGGCGGCAAGCGTTCCAGCCGTCACCTTTCGGATACCGGCCTCGTCGAGCAAATAGCCGCATATCGCCCTCCAAGCCTCGAGCCCGTAACCCTTTCCCCACAAGGCACGCTCGCCGATCAGGATACCCACGTCGGCCACTGAATTCATCCTGTCCACATAGGCGTTTATGTTTCCGATGTGCCCCACCACGGGATCGAGTCCCACGATCGCCCAGAAAAAGTTGGGTGTGCCTGCGAATGACAGCCAGTACTGCCTGCACGAATCGAGGGTGTGCTTTCTGTGCCGTTGCTCACTGTACCGGACGACCTCGGGGTCATTGAGCCAGCCTGCATAACGTGGCGTCAGGTGCTTTTCAGAGAAGGGTTCGATACTGAGCCGTCCCGTCTCGATGATCCTTGACTCCGCCATCACACCATCCAGGCCCTTGTCATCGACGAACCTTGACGTGGTCTATTCACAACAAGGTTCTCTATAAACGCGGCTGTCCTGCCGAGAGGCCCGTAGGGGAACCTGGTCTCGATAAGAGTCACAGAATTACTTTCTCTTTCCTTCAACGACCTGGACAACACCTCACGGCGCTCTTTTCGCATCGGAATTCCCGCTGTAATGCCTGCCCTGACGGAAGGCATTAGCGTTGTTCCTCTCTCACGTCTTTTCGGGAAGCGCTTGACCGCTTCATCATTTGCTTCACCGGACGCCGTATCCATCGCGGAAGGGATCTCCAGACCCTGCCCAGGAGCATCACGCCCTCGGCTCGGACGAATTCGGCAAAGGACTCCAATGAAGCACCCGCTCTTTCACAACCTGAGAACACATCCGTACTGTAGATGGTTCTCTGCAGCATCAATTCCCTGTCCACGTAGGGAAACAGTATCTCGAATTTGTTCTCTATACCCAATGTCCGAGCAATATTCTTTATGCTTGTCGACGCCCCGCCCCAGCGTTTCGTCATAAGCGGCCTCGCTATCGTGACGAAGTCACCGTACAGGCACATACTGGAAAGCAGTATGTGGTCGATCGTTATCTTGTTTTGCAGCGGCATGGACCTCTCAAGGACATTGCGCCGGTACAGTCCATAAAACAGGCCTCCGACATACTTCCCCGCGTGTATGATCGACTTGTACTGCCTGAAGCGTTCGCGGGGAGATAATCCGGCCGTTGACAGACCGGTGTCGACGACAATGACCACATCGGTCAGTGGATCGATACACCTGCACAGGGTACCGGCAAGGACAACCTTTGCATCCTTTTCCAGCGCCTCGACACAAACCCGCAGGTATTCGGGCTCCCAATAGTCGTCATGTGCCGCCCACATGTAATACTTCCCTGAAGATAACTCGAAGACACGATTGTAATTCCAGACAGGCCCCATGTTCCGTTCATTGCGAAAATACCTGACCCGGGGGTCCCGGGAAACATATGACCGGCATAGGTCACCCGTTCCGTCCGTCGAGGAATTGTCCGAAATGATAAGCTCGAGATCACCGAAATCCTGTGACAGGATCGAATCGATCGCATGCGCCAGATATGCCTCGCCATTAAAGACAGGCAGCCCGACGCTCACGACCGGTGCACGGTTTGTCTTACCGTCGGGCATTGACCTGTGACGCGCCTTTCCCGGTCATAGCTTTCTCAGCCATGCCCCCGGCCAGTGGGTTATGTTCCGATCGAGAGCGCTTTCGTTGAAAGTCCAGGGAGGCTGCTCCAGCACAAAGTCGGAACGGGTCGCCAGGAAATCCCGGGCCGCCTCGAAGGGGTTATCGAAGGACCACTCCTTGCTGCCCCTGGGTACATCATGGAGGTCTTTCATTATGCCATCGGTCGCCACGATATATGACCCCGGGGACACGATGTCGCAATAAGCCTTCAACTCCGCGAGCACATGTCCCTTCGTATGGTTGGAATCGAGGATGACAAGAACCCTCTCATCCTTCCCTATACCGCCCTTTACCAGGGAAACGATCCCGGGATCGATCGAGCTTCCCTCGACCAGGGTGATGTAGGAGAACAGTTCGTGGTCTTCGATCGCCTTCCTATTGTGGGGACGGATTTCAATGTCGATCCCCACGACCCTGCCTTTACCCATCGCCTTACAAAGGCTGGCATAGAAGATCAGGGAACCTCCATGGGCCACACCCGTCTCGACTATCACATCGGGCTTTATCCTGTAAATGACCTCCTGGACCCTCATGACGTCTTCGGGAAGCTGAATTATGGGCCGGCCCATCCAGGAGAACGTGTACTCGTGCTTCAGACTCCACCCCAACCGGACCCACTGCATGCTCAGAAGCTCGAATGCCTCTTTCGAGTAGAGGTCGTAGATCGCCTCGTTGCCTGCATCGTCATATCGGACCAGCCTTTGCTCCGTCGTATCGATCAATAATCTCATATCCCCTCAGCAGATCAGATGAATGTTTATATGATTCTCCAGCAGCATGGCGCGTATTTCATCGTGATAGTTGGGGTTCATCAGGATGGCGCTCCTGACGTTCCTCTCCGGAAGATCTCTCCAGTCGACTATGGGATGCCCTGTACCGGGAACGTATCCACCCTGTTTTCCCGGGTTTATATCCACGACACAATCTATGAGCGTCACGTCAGGGTCCACGAGATTGGCCAGTGTAACACCCTTCGCGCCCGCCCCCCATAATGCGACCCTGCCCTTCCCGACAAGCTCCTCGATCTTATTTCTCCAGCTTTCGATCACACCCTGCTCGGCCTTTCGGAACTTTCCCGCCAGATCGGGCACCGCGCCCGGGTCGCAGGGCACGTCCGCGCCGACGGACCCGTCGGTGGCCTCGGCCCACAGATACTGTCCGTTGAACGTGTGCCTCAGTTCCTTCACCTCAAAACCCGCTCGCCGCAGGGCAAACCCTAACGACCCCGCCGTGAAGAGAGAGCAATGCTCGTAGAAGAAGTCCCATATTACCCTGTTATGGAGTATCCATTCCACACAGGGCGTCTCGAACACTATGAGGGGATGCTCGGCGGCTCCAATGGCAGCCCGGATCGCCCCGAGAAGCGTCATGGGTTCCGGCACATGCTCGATGACATGGCGGCAGATCACGACGTCGGCCCCGATCTCTCCCTCGTCGGGACCGTAGAAGCACCGCCTGAACTGGAGGCGTCCATCGCACAGGACCTCTTCTCCCTCGTAGCTCGGATCAAAACCATATCCCGTGTTCCCGGCATCAAGCGCTATGAGCCTCTTCAGGAAATCGCCCTTGCCGCAACCCACCTCCACGATCCTCTTGTTCCGCACGCCCTTCTCGTTCACCAGATACCGGGCAAGATCATCTACGTATCCCGCAAAGCAGGCGGAGCACGATTGCCTGTTATCGTAGGTCTCGCCGTACCGCATACGCGATCCCTCATAGGACCCGTTGAACACAAACCCACAGGCCCCGCAGAAATACATGGCGAGACTTCCCCGCTGTGAGTCTTTCGCGACCGCCATATCCCGCACGACCAGGTTCTGATGGACGGGAACACCTTCCCTCAGCAGGAAAAGCTCGGTAAGCGACCCCCCGCAGACAGGGCATGTACCCCTTACTTCCGTCCCCGTCATGGCCTTCCGCCCTCACCTGCGTTGAGCCACCGGATCGTCCTGTCTATGCCTTCATCGAGCGTGAAGCCGGGCGTGAAGCCCACCTCCTCCGACAATCGCCGGGTATCGCCAAAGACAACGGGCGCCTCATCCTTCGGCGACGGGATAGCGCCGAGCCGGATCAGTTCCCTTTTGCCCAGGGCATCGGCTATCCTGAAGATGATGTCCCTCACCCGCAGAGGGTCCCCGGACGCAATATTCACGGCTCCCTTCACATCGCTTTCCAGGATGCCGACAAAGGCACGCGCCACATCCTCCACATAGAGGTAGTCCCGTATCTGATTCCCGTGGGAGCAGTTCGCGTTCTCCCCGCGCAGAAGGTTTCGGATCACCGAGGACACTAGCCGCTCCGGCGCCTCGCGCGGCCCGTAGAGAAAGAACACGCGCCCCCAGGCGGCGCTGAGACCAGTCTCCTCGCAAAACGCCTTCAACAAGCCCCGCAATGCATTCTTGCATGTGCCGTAAAGGGACTGAGGGCCAAGAGGGGTCATGGATTCCGAGCAATACCCGTATCGCCAATCGTATTCCGCACAGGTACCGGCCATGACCGCACGCCGGCCTCCGTTGTCGCAAAAAGCGTTCATAAGGTTTATCCCGCTCTCGACCCACCTGAAATTCTCCCGTGATGTCCAGTATTCACCGGGCTTAGCGTACCACGCGAGGTGAAGCAGATGCGTGGGCGCAACCGAAGACATCAATCTCCCGACTTCCGCCTGGTCCAGAAGGTCCACCGTGTGCACCGACACATCTTTCGGCGGATCAGTCCAGGGACCCAGGTCCACGCAATGTACCTCGTAACCCTTCGATCTCAGGATGTCGAGACAATGGGACCCGATAAAACCTCCCGCACCGGTCAGGAGTATCTTCATACGGTCACCCGCCGGTCGCATTTCATGGAACCACGCTGACCTCAGGCACTGGCACGACAAATCTTCCGCCCCATTGCCGTATATAAGCAAGCTGTTCCATGATCTCTCTCTGGATATTCCAGGGCAGGATGATGACATAATCCGGCATTCGGGCCTTCAGAATATCTTCGCCGACCACAGGGATGTGGCTCCCGGGAAGGAATTTTCCCTGTTTGTAGGTAGACGCGTCGACGACGAACGATATGAGGTCCTTCCTGACACCACAGTAATTCAAAAGGGTGTTCCCCTTAGCAGCGGCGCCATAGGCCGCAACGGTCTTCCCACCTCTTTTCGCTCCGATGAGAAATTCCAGGAGATCGTCCTTGATCCCATCCGCCCTCTTCTGAAACCCGCGATAGTAATCCATGCCGGTCATGCCCAGCGCCCCTTCCCGGGCAATAAGAGCTGCCACGGCCGGACTCTCCGGTTTTGAGACATCCTCGGCATGTTTACCGAATATGCGCAGCGAACCGCCGTGTGTCTCCAGTTCCTCGGCATCAAAGATATCTAGCCCGTGGCGCTGGAATATCTTCCGTACCGTCGTGAACGACAGGTACGAAAAATGCTCGTGATATATCGTGTCAAACTGGTTCTGCGCCAGGAGCTGCATCACGTGGGGAAACTCCATGGTGATCACGCCGTCATCCTTGAGGATGATCCGGAGCCCTTCAACGAAATCATTGATGTCAGGCACGTGGGCAAGGACATTGTTGCCGATCACAAGGTCCGCCAGCCTGCCCCGGGCCCGAAGGTCTTCGGCAAGGGCCGTTCCGAAGAAATCGACTATCGTCTCGATCCCCTTCTTCCTGGCCTCCTCCGCCGTTCCTCCCGCGGGCTCGATGCCGAGGCAGGGAATGGCCCTGCCCTGAAAGAACTGGAGAAGATACCCGTCATTGGAGGCTATCTCGATAACCTGACTCCTGCCATCATAACCGAACCTTCGCAGCATCATTTCCACATATTTCTCAGCATGTTCGAGCCAGGTACGTGAGAAGGACGAAAAATACACGTAGTCATTGCTGAAGATCTCATCAGATCTCTTGTATTCGTCTATCTGGACGAGGAAACAGCCGTCGCAGACGTACAGCTTGAGGGGAAAGAAGACTTCAGGCTCGTTGAGCTGCTCTAAGGTCAAAAAGGAATTTGACGGCGGGGCATTCCCAAGGTCGATGAATTCCACGGAAAGCTCTCTTCCACAGAACCGGCAATTCATTGAGCTATCCCCGTGAAGTCCTCGCCCAGCATGGAGTAGCTCATATCTTTTCCGGACACGAGTGTGACCGGCAGTGGCCACCTTATGGCGAGCCGCGGGTCATCGAATCTCAAACCCCGCTCGTGTTCGGGGCTGTAGAACTCCGTATGGTGGTATATCAAGGCCGCGTTGTCCGCGAGCGCCTGAAAACCATGGGCGAACCCTTCCGGTATATATGCCATCCGCATGTTCTCCGCCGACATCTCGAACCCATACCACTTCAGGAACGTGGGGGAACTTGCCCGGAGATCGACCATCACGTCGAATACGGCGCCGTTGACGCATCGGATGATCTTCGTCTCGGCCGCCGGCGGGACCTGAAAGTGCATGCCCCGCACCGTTCCCCGCCTCGCGCTGATCGAATGGTTCACCTGGACGATCCTTCCGGTGAACCCGATGGCTGCGAACTCCCTGGCACAGAAGGTGCGTGCGAAGGTGCCCCGTTCATCGACAAAGGGGTCGAGCTCGATCACATACGCTCCGCCGAGCGGTGTTTCACCGAATCTCATCCACCACCCACTCGATGCCCTTCAACGCCGCGTCGTTGATATAGTCCCGCAAATGACCCTCGCTTTCCGTCATTCCCGACTCATAGTATGCCCGATACCACGCAACGGTCTTCTCGACGGTCCTCGCCGTATCCCAAACGGGTTTCCAGTGCAGCTGACTGCCCGCCTTCGTCGCGTCAAGCATCAGAACCTGTGCCTCGTGCGACCGGGTGGGGTCCTCGTCCACCCTGAAGGCGACCTTCGGCCACAGCCTCTGTATCTCGCCGACTATGTGGCCGACGCTGACGTTCCCCTGTGCATCAGGACCGAAATTCCATGCTTCGGCGAATTGCGCCTTCCCTTCGAGGAGCCTCTGCCCGAGGAAGAGATATCCGCTGAGAGGTTCGAGCACATGCTGCCACGCGCGGATCGCCCGGGGATTCCTGATACTCACCGTCTCCCCGGCCGCCGCCGCCCGCATTATGTCGGGAACGAGACGGTCCGCAGCCCAGTCCCCGCCCCCGATCACGTTGCCCGCCCTCGCGCTCGCCACGATAACCGCCGGTTTGAAGAAGGAGTTGCGCCAGCATCCCGTCACTATCTCGGCGCAGCCTTTTGATGCGCTGTAGGGGTCGTAGCCCCCCAGAGGATCTCCCTCTTTGTATCCCGTCCGCTTTTCCACGTTCTCGTAACATTTGTCACTCGTCACGTTGACGATCGCACGGACGCTCGGCGTCCGGCGGGCCGCCTCAAGAACGTTCACGGTTCCCATCACGTTCGTGGTGAAGGTCCCCACCGGGTCAGCGTAGGAGGACCTGACGATCGGCTGCGCCGCCAGATGGAAGACGATGTCCGGCTTCTGCTCTGCGAATGCGCGGTTGAGGTGGTCTTCGTCCCTGATATCGCCGATAACAGAGCGCATGTCCAGCCGGTGGAGGTCGAAGTGATTGGGCTGCGTGGGGGGCTCCAGGGAGTATCCTGTGACGCGGGCCCCCAGCTTCAAAAGCCAGAGGATGAGCCACGATCCCTTGAAACCCGTATGGCCCGTTACAAGGACATTTTTCTGCTTGTATATATCGGAGAACATAAAAACTGTGGAAGGATCATCCCGGCGGGAATGTTATTTCCATACCCGCCACGGAGCCATCCCGTCATCCCACATCCTGTTCAGGTATTCCATGTCCCGCATCGTATCCATACACGCCCAGAAGCCCTGATGCTTGTAGACCATCAATTCCCCCTGACCCGCTATCGTTTCAAGCGCCCCGATCTCGAGATCGCAGGAATCGTCGGTACTGAGGTAATCGAAGATGCGCCTGCTAAAGACAAAGAAGCCGCCGTTTATCAGCCCTTTCGTGTCACCGGGTTTTTCGGTGAAGGATTCCACGCGGTGGCCGTTGATCTTCAACTCGCCGAAGCGGGAAGCGGGGTTTATCCCGGTGACCGTCGCAAGTTTTCCATGAGAGATGTGGAAGTCAAGCAGCGAATCGATATCAACGTTGGCAATGCCATCCCCGTATGTCATCATGAACGTGTCGTCCTCGATGTACCTCTCCGTCTTCTTGAGGCGGCCGCCTTTAAGGGTCTTCTCCCCCGTATCGGCCAGCGTGATCTTCCAACCGCCTTCATCATGGGAATGGTGGATATGCATTCTCTCGGGTTGACCCAGTTCGATGGTCACGTCGTTGTTCATCAACTCGTAATGGCAGAAATAGTTCTTTATCATCTCCCCCTTATAGCCGAGGGCTAGAACGAATTCCATGTACCCGAAATGGGAATAGTATTTCATGATATGCCAGAGGATGGGGCGCGTCCCGATGTTGACCATCGGCTTGGGCCTGAATTCAGTCTCTTCCCGCAACCGCGTTCCCGTTCCACCGCACAGTATCACAACCTTGGTTCTCTTGTTCATCGGATGCCCTCACTGGATCCTTTTTTTACAGCAGCGTAGTGCTTGAATTGAAAACCAGAAAATCTTTAGACCCTATGAAATTGTCCAGGCAGGTGAGAATCCTCTGATACTCTTCCGGGGCAAGTTCATCAAGGAGCTTCTCCTAGGCAACGGATTTGATCTGGCGCACGAATCCCCCGCGTCAACCTCGACCCCGTTTTCAACCTTTTTCAACCTAGTCCTTTTGAGGCTTTTCTAGTCCGTGCTGGCGAGCGTTATGGGCCAGCCGGTTTCTCTATGATAATTATGGATATCCAGTTTGCCGGGTTTCCCTAGCACCATCGTGGTATCATTATTCCTAACCTCATAACAGCAGGAATAGTCCTTTGCCTTCTCGTTCTTGTACCCAAGAACGAGGGCAAAACATTGTACCTGTGGCGGGCATAGATCTTCATGATGTGCCGGAGAACGGAACGGGTTCCGATATTGACCATTGGTTCGGGGCAGGATTCGTCTCTCTTCTCAGGTATGTCCCAATTCCTCCGTAGTGTATGATAACTCGGCATTTCTTGATGTTATGGTTCTTCCCTTCCACAGAAGCGCTATGGTCTTGAATCGCCTACCACTCCCCTGACCTCTTTGATTCAGCCCAAAAAGTCTTGACGCTCAAATTAACGAGAAGTTTTCCGACCATAAAACCAAAATCATCACCGTACAATCCTCTGGCTTCATTTAAGACCGAGTCCATTTTCTCTTTATCGTAGCGCAGAGTATAGTCGGTTTTTCGATTATACTCGATCAGTTTCCTCTTGGAGTCTGAGCTATACCAGTCAGAAACATCGTACTCCAACACCAGATTAGCTCCACCAAATGACCGATCAAATGCGTTTGAAACTTTCCGTGCGGCACTTACCCATGCTTCCGCTGCCCTGAGTGCCTCAGATTCGTCTTCATCAAGCTCAGCGATACTGCCCAGCATAAAATAGCTTAAATGGAACATTTCATCGCTCTTAGTCAGCAGTATCTTGGTAATGAACTTTCTGAGTAGATTGTCTCCAAGATCTCCTCTGAGTAGCTTGTCGTAATTACCGTTTCTATCAAAGTAGTCATATACATCTTGTCTGGAAGAGAATAATTCCTGTTCCGTTTCGTTCTTGAATTCCTTGTAGATCTGCGATATTTCCGTATCACCCTCCTCCACCGACCGCCATAAGGCATAGAGATAATCGTAGGCAGATATTCCGAACTCCTTAAGGTGCATACGAATCACATCAAACTGCTCGCTGGAAAGTAATGCAACCAGGAAAGCAAATCCCCTGCATTCCAAGTACTCCGAAAACGACATAGTGTTTGTCGATGTGCAGACCTCCTCTATTTCATAACATGATTCTCCTTTATACTTTCCAAATTGTCTTGGGATTATTCTAAAACCTGTACGATACGCATAGAGCGATCTGCAATCGTCGTGATCTAAATAGGTCGCTTGCAAAAGCATGGTAGTGTAAACAACGAACTGTTCTACGCCGGATTCGAATAAAAGCTTTATGCCCTGTAAAAAAGTTTCTTTTGACTCCAATGGCATTGGGATAATCAATCCCACCGCCGACATCATCTTCAGATCCTTGATTTCCTCAATCAGGGCCTTGTAATCACCAAAAGCGATATTGTGCCGTTTTATGATGTTTAACGTATCCGGGTTCATACTTTGCACTGAACACGCTACCTTCATGGTATTCTTGAGTTTCTTTACTATCCCGATTATGCGATCGTATTTGGCTTTACCGGTAGTTACATCAAATGCATTAGGCCAACCATATACATCCTGCAAATGCGAAATATGTTCGGCTATCTCTTCATCTTCCGCATACATTCCAAAATTCGAATCGCAAATCGATAAGAGTACATTGGGGTATCTCTGCATCCGTATCGCAATGTAGTCCAGATCGGCCTTGATCCGTTCTACGCTGAATCTTGCTATCGGGCTACACCAACTCTGCCCGGCATAGCAGTAACCGCATGTGAAAGGGCACCCTCTCGCAAATTCCATTGAAGGAGCATATTCACCGTTAAAGAACTGATCCATCAAGCCCATCAAGTAGGGTGATGGTATTTCATCCAAAGATTTCAGTTTCGGAACGGGCTTACCTACAAGGAGCTTGCCATCGCTATCTAAATGCATGACTCCATCGTGCGCAACGCCCTTTAACGGTTGTTTGTTGAGGATTCTATTGACCAAATGGGCGAAGACAATTTCACCTTCCCGATAAACATAAAAATCTATTTCCGGCCTTTCCTGGAGATACTGCAGACATTTGTGTTCTTCTGTTGGAAAATCAGGTCCGCCCGAAATGCACCAGGTTTGAGGTTTTTGCCTTTTTGCGTATCTGTAGACAAGACACGATACGCTACTATTCCAGCAGTAATTTGATAATCCGATAACATCTGGCTTCCATTTATCTATATCATCCAACAGGATATCTGGGTCATCGTAGAGTCTCAGATCGATGCTGTTTTCTGGTAAATTCCCGAGCAAATAAGCCCCAATAAAACCAATCCCAATAGGCATGAAAACGGAATGCCTTCCTGTAGTCCTGTGACGAAGATCCCCAAGAGCGACTTTCAGCTTCAACATGTTTCCTCCATCAGTGGCATTGTCATAGCTCGTGTACCGAAATCTCTTTTCGCAAATTGTAATACTTCGATTCGACAAAGGATTCATATCCTAGTAGCATTTTCACATGTTTCCTATGCCTGGCTTCATCACTGAACCGGACCACTTCGGAATTCTTGAGCCAGCCCAAATAACGGAGCGTCAGGCACGATTCAGGAGAATGCTTCTATCCTGATCCGGGGCGCCTCTATGACCCTCGACTGTGCCATCATATAACACCCGACTCCTGCACGGACGGGCCTTCATGCGATCTGTCAATGATAAGGCTCTCAATAAACTCAGCCGCCCTTCCGAGAGACCCGTATGGGAACATGGCCTCGACAGCCTTGAGAAAATCATTTCCTCTTTCACTCATCAAACGGGGCAATACTTCCCTAAGATCCTTTCGGGTCGCGACGCTGGGTGTGATGCCTGCCCTGACGGTAGGAAGAGACATCTTTTCTGACTCCCGCGGCACAATGGATAGGGTCCGAGTTCCGACGATGGCGGCTTCCTGGAGAAGCATCGTCGTCATTCCAACTACAAGATCGGCAGTATAGACAAGTTCCAGGGACGGTTCGGCGCGGCTAATCTGATCAAACTCCCACAACAGCGATCCGAAGTCTTCTTCCCTGTTCTTCGGGTGCATTCTCAGGACCAGGTATGGCCTCGGCTCTAAACCGGCTGATGCGTCAAGGAATTCCTCGATGACAATTCCCGTTCGGTCTGTCCTGTCGCCTCGACCTTCCAAGGTATAATCCGACGATTTCTTGTATTGATCGGGGCCAAGCCCCGTAGACACCTCCGAGACGAACACGACTACCGACGATGCCTCGGGACAACCGGGAAAGAGAGAAGCCTTTGATTCAGCGGTGCCGACGTCTTCCAGCCTGTTTCTCGTATCGTGGACACGGTCGTAATGCGGGTGGCCGCACACTATCGTCCTGCCGGCAGGGTGACCCAGGTCCACGTACGCTTTCTTTGTCAGTTCATCGGGAACGATAAGCCAGTCGGGAACATGACTGAGGGGATCGGGTGAGTTTCCTCTGAAACGATGTTGAGCGTTCCCGAAGGCATCGACGGCCCCCACCGTGATCATCCGGTTCCTCTTTGCCGCAGCAACGAGCTCGAAGGCCAGGGTCTCAGTGTTTTCCGAAGTGCCCACGACAACCACTTTGGGCGATAACCGCATCAACAGATCTTCAGCCGACACGGACTCTGGCACGTCTCCCGCCTCCACCTCCATTCCCTGCAGATGGGAATGACCAAATCCTCTTGCGGCGAGATACACCTTCCAGCCGAGTCTATCCAATTCGGACGGCAGGCCGGCAACATAGTTCGCCGCTCCGGGATCTTCGACATAGATGAGAACATCAACACTCACAACGCCGGAACCCTTTCCGCTTGGTGCGGTCTCATAGAGAACTCAGTTCCTCGATCCTTTCCCAAACCTTGTGAAACGCCTCGACGATATGATCGACGTCGTCATCGCTGTAAGCATTGATGCACATACCGATACCCATATGCTTTTTGTCCTGAAGTGTCTCCGCAATCGGGCATATCCCTTTTTCGTAGGTAACATTCCCCTTGTAGATATCGGAAGTCCAGGGAAAACCTTTCTTCCCGTAAGCTATCCTCTGCTGATAGACGGGCAGGAGATGTATGTTCACATACCGGTCCGCAATGGGCACGCCCTCTGCGACAAGCGCCTTATGCACGTGTTCTCGTGCAACTCCGGTAACATCGGGGTTGTACAGCAGGGGGTATACATAATAGACATGGGAGCAGCGGGGTTTGACCACCGGCGGGCGCAAACCGGCGAGGTTTGCGAGGCCCCCGGTAAGCCTGTCGGCCACTTCGATCCTTCTTCGCGTCAATTTTCCCAGCTTTTTCAACTGTTCGATACCTATCGCCGCTTCCACTTCGGTCATCCGGAAGTTGAAACCGATCAAATTGGAGAGGTCGAGAACGCCTTTTTCGCCCGCCACGGCTTCAGCGTGATTGCGTATCAACTGAAGGCGCTCTGAAATATGTTCGTTGTCTGTCACGCACAGCCCGCCTTCTCCCGTATGGATATGCTTATGGTAGTTGAGACTGAAAACACCGACGTCCGCAATGGTGCCCGCATATCTTCCGTGATAAAGGGCTCCAGGCGCCTGTGCGCAGTCCTCTATCACCCTGAGATCGTGCTTCTGCGCGATCGACATTATCGCGTCAAGGTTCGCAGGATGACCGAATATGTCGGTAACGAGTATGGCCTTTGTATACGGGGTGATGTTCTTCTCTATCGACGCGGGATCGAGGTTGTACGTTTGATCCTCAATATCAGCGAAGACGGGGATAGCATTCCACACTAGTATCGCCGTGGCAGTAGCCGACATTGTCCAGGGGCTGACGATGACTTCATCACCCGGCTCGATACCTATCGCGCCCACAGCCGCAACGAGGCCCGAGGTCGCCGAGTTGACGGTGACGGCATATTTTACCGAGAAATAGGTCGCCCACGCCTCTTCAAAATCCCTCACCTTGTCTCCGCCGTAGAAATCCGGGTCCCACGAACCCAGAAACCGGGAAAGCACACCTGTTTCTACAACCTGGCGCGCGGCCTCTACCTCTTCCGCGCCGATGCTTCTGTATGGCTCGAATGGTCCCGCGACCGCCTTGTTTCCACCGAATAACGCCAGCTTGCTCATAGTACCCCCTCGTTCAACTGGCCGCAGACACACTCGATGACCTCAAGTGTCTGTGTGGCGCTTGTGCCATCCGAATTAAGCGTTTCCCCACATGTCAGGTGCCTGTAGAGAGCTTCAAGGACATGCAACTGATATCGTCTCAGGTCGGTAGGCACAACCTTGGTCTCGGGGGAAAGCAGCATATACCCCTTAAACAGCGGGCTCGGATAGGTCCTGCGAACCTCAATCAGGTTTCCGGAATCAGCATAGACAATAGAGCCTCTCTCGCACATCAATTCCATTTTACCGATGGAAAACAACTCTTCACGACCCGCCAGAAGATAGATCGGCACTCCGTTAAATTTGAGGCACAGATCGGGTTCAGGATCCGTTCCATTCCATTTTCTGCCCTGATCGGTGATCTTCACTTCATCAACATCACCAAGCCAATAGCGAAGAAGGTCAACGAAATGGGAACCGTTGTTCACCAGCCCTTTGCTGTACCAGACAGCCCCTTTGAATACTTCTCCCAACTCCCGCTCAGCGATCGTCCGCCTTACCTCGACACTTCCAGGTTCATAACGGCGCATATAATTGACCGCAAGAGCGCACCCGCATTCTTCAGCCATCGCCTGCATCTTCCGGCCGTCAGCCACCGATGCTGCGATAGGCTTCTCGCATAACACGGCAGCGGGACGGTATCGCATGATATCGACGAAAACTGAAAGATGCTGGGCTGCGGGAGTAGCGATGGAAAACACCTCAGGGTTGCTTTCAGCCATCAACGAAGACATATCGACAAAGGAAGGTCGCCGGAATTTCTCCTCGAACCTTTTTCGCTGCGCACCATCAGGGTCAACGGCCCCAACCAGTTCATAACCCGGGTGATACGTATACCCTGACGCATGAGTGGCGACCACTGCGTCGTCCAAACGGTCGTAATCGAAACCCTGGCCAATCTGGCCAAGGCCGATTATTGCGGCTCGGTATTTCTTCACGGGCGTCCTTCCACGGCAGATGTTCCCCGCAGCTATCGGATCGGCTTATCCTGAATGTGCCTGTTGATCTCGAGCAACTCGGGGTGGGCCTTCAAGAGATCGATGATTTCGTACACTCCAAAATCGGGCTCGATGGGATACAATTCTTCGAAGATCCTCTCGATCAACAAGAAATCCTCATCGTTGTCAACTGTCAAGCGTATGTCCCAGTACCTTCTGTCGAGGTTGTTCTGAAAATGGTAGATGGAGAAAGACTCGGGGTGCTCCCACACGTAAAGTGTCACATGCTCCCTGTCGACAGGGTCCTTCGTCAGACTGTCCACCCTCTCCAGGGTCTGCCGCCGAAAGATACGGAGCCCCAGTCCTGGGGGATATGAACCGTCGAGACGGTTGGCCATGAAATCATGGTCAAGGTAGTGGTAGGCCTTCAACATATCGTCAATTTTTTTCGATTCAATGAGCGGACAGTCACCCGTTATCTCCACGATCACATCCGCATTATATTCATGGGCCGCTGACAGAACCCGGTCAAGAACGTCCTCTTCGCTGCCCCTGAAACAACCTACACCGAGTTTTTCAGCCAGTTCTACAATAGGGTCGTCTGACCCGGAAACCGTCGTTGC
Organism: Syntrophorhabdus sp.; assembly: GCA_012719415.1. Lineage (NCBI taxonomy): Bacteria > Pseudomonadati > Thermodesulfobacteriota > Syntrophorhabdia > Syntrophorhabdales > Syntrophorhabdaceae > Syntrophorhabdus > Syntrophorhabdus sp. The sequence continues at coordinate 26,357 of JAAYAK010000204.1, read as the reverse complement.
GATGACAACTTGGTCAAGACAACGGGATCGCTTGATCCGTTCCACCAGCATTTCGAGCATGGGTCTGCCCAATATTGGTTTCAGGACCTTTCCCGGAAGTCGGGACGATTTCATACGCGCTTCAATGATAGCAATCCTCTTCATGTGTCTTTCCTCAGGATACTCTTGTCTTGCTTCAGGACTTCTTCTCTGTCAGGTAGTGCTGGGGCCTGAGCCAAATACCCTCGTCTCCCTCCATGGGCTCAAGAGTCCGGGGGTCGTAGACACCACGTCTCATGCGGTGCTGTTTCATTGCCTCAGAGTCAGCGGGAACTTTTTCTCCAGTCCCGAGCGCCGCTTCGATGTTGCGGACCTGGCTTACCATTTCGGCGAATTCATCCATCGTCATCGCGAATGAATGGTCTGGCCCCGGAAGATTCCTGTCAAAACTGACATGCTTCTCTATTACGGAGGCACCAAGGGCAACAGCAGCGATAGGCACCGCGGCACCGGGCGTATGGTCTGATATACCGACAGGCGTCCCAAAGGTTTCCCGCAGGGTCACAATGGACCGCAGGTTCATCTCGGACCACTGCGGCGGGTAGTTGCTGACGCAGTGTAGCAGCGTGACAATTCCGGTACCGGCCCTTCTTAACGTGTTCAACGCGTTTTCCACATCTCCAAGCGAACTGCCCCCGGTGGAGAGAATCACTTTCTTACCCGTTGTCCCGACGGCTTCGAGCAAAGGTCTGAAGGTGATGTCTCCGGAGGCGATCTTATAAGTGCTAACCCCAACACGCTCCAAGAGATCCACCGCTTCAAGGTAGAATGGGGTCGACATGAACTCTATCCCCTGCCTTTCAGCCTCTTCCTTGAGGGCAAAGTGCCACTCCTCGACAAGTTCGAGATTGGAGAACCCCTGGTAAACAGGGTTGTCCGATGGATGACCCTCCGTCCAGAGCATGGGCGCAACGAGTTTGTCCTTCTTAAGCGTCTGGAATTTCACTATGCTGGCACCGCAAACCCTGGCAGCCCTCACATATTCGATTGCCCTGTTCAGGTCTCCGTCATAGTTGGAACCAATCTCCGCTACTATCTTCACTCTATCCTGCACTATCTCGTCCCTCCCCTGCGGTTTGTGTTCTACCGAACATTAACGCTTTTTGAAAAAGCAGGCTGGATTTCCGTACCATACCTCATTATCCGGTACATCATGGCGCACCTGGGAACATGCGCCGATTTCCGAATTCTCTCCGACGGTCACCCCGGGCATAATAGTCACGCTGGCACCGAAACGAGACCCCTTCTTAAGCGTTCCCACGCTCTTCACCTGTTCCTGTCCGACTATAGGGGTATCGGTCACGACAAAAGCATATTTCATTATCACATCGTCCTCGACGACCGTTCCCGCTGAAAGCGTGCCCCGGCTCCCCATAGAAACGTTGTTGCCTAACCTGCAGTTGTCCCTTATCTCGCAATACGCTGTAAACCTGCAATTCTCCCCAACCAACGCGCTTTTGCCGACTTTTGAGTAGGTCCCTATCTTCGTTCTTGATCCTATAGTGCTCCCCGATAGCACCACAGCATGCTCTTCAAGCGTGACATTGTCCCCCAGTCTGGCCCCCGACCTGATCACGACAAAACTCTCGACCGTGACATTGTCCCCGATGACCACGTCCTGCTCAATCTTCACAAATGAAGCGCATTTGAAGTTCTTTCCATGAACCAGATCTTCTGATATTTCGCAATATCTACCTGCTTCCATGTGCTTACCCCCGTCAATGTGAGAATGCGGAAACTACTCTCCCCGGTAAAGGTAATCGGCCCCTTCGAGCTTGCGGATCACACCGAAATGATTGTCCCAGCCGATTTCTTTCTTACCGATACAAATCGTGCAAACGCCCAACGGCGGAACGCCTTTCAGGCGAAGGTCATCGACCACCACATCCTTAATTCCATCCAGTTCCGACAATAATCTTGTCGTCCCAGTCCCATGAAGGGCGTTCATCTCGTATATCCTGATCGACTTGCTAACCTCCCGTATTTTTTCCCTGAAGACTTCTCTTTCAGCCTGGCTGATAAGATCGATCTTGGTGACAACCGCTATGTCGGCCAGCGACACCATCGGCCCCATCTTGAGAGGCGAATTCATCCCACCAAGCATACTCAGGACGACAACGCCAAGGCCCTGATTGAGATAGGGGGAGCAACGAAGGCACAGCCCCGCGCTCTCCACCATGAGCATCTCGCTCCCGTTGGTCTGAGCCCACCTGACGGCATCTTTCATGACCATGACGCTCGCATGGTCGGGGCACAGGTCGCCGGCGTAGACCACCTTGATGGGCAGATCGGGAAATTCCTTCTCCAATTCCTCCTTTTCAAAGGCCACAACCACGTCAATCTTCAGATACGATACCTTCACCTGCGGGTACAATGCCCGAATGATGTTCTTGATAACGGCTGTTTTCCCGGCCGATGACGTCCCCGCGAAATTGATCAGCTTCATGAATGGCTCCTTCCGCACTTGTACATCACAGTGAAATGACCTCCCCTCTCCTCACCCTTTCACGAACAACGTTGAGCATGATGTCCTGCTCTATTATCTTCTTCCTGGCCTTCTTTTCCATTTCGGTCGTCCTGTGGACCTTTACGATACCGCCGTTCTTCATAACCAATCGAATGTCACACAAAAGGGCAACCACCGGGTCATGCGTTACGAAGATAATTATCTTCCCTTCCGACCTCACCATCTCCATGGCTTCTTTCTTGAATATACCGGCATTTTCTATCTCGTCGAGAAGAACGATCGGAGCCTGGCCGATCACGACCGCGTCCGCTATCATCAGCGCTCGAGACTGCCCTCCCGACAAAGTTGTCATCTTCATCTTCTCACTGACCTTTTCCCCAGTCAGTTTGTTGGTCAGGAAGATCGTCCTCTCCACGGTCTCCGAAGAGCGTATGTTCCTGGCTCTTGCGTGTACGGTCAGAAATTCGTTCACCGTCAGGTCTGCAAGAAAGTTGGTGTGCTGGGTTATCAACACTATAGGGTTTTGCGATGCATCCTGCCTGTATGACATCGAAGGAGCCTTGCCGTTGATCTTCATTCTTCTCCCGGTGATCGTGTCCCCCTGGGTCAGCATTTCGATGTCGTTTACAAAGGAGGTTTTTCCGCTCCCCGTCGGACCGACGATAGACACGGTATTACCTGCAACAACATTCAGGCGGTCAAAGCTCTCTTTTATCCCGTCCTTGTCGTGACCGGCAAATATGGTGATCCTCTCTATCTTCATATCATATCCTTTGAGCTTCTAACTGTCTCAACCATGTCCTCGAGTCTCGCGGGCATATCATCCGTTGGACGGTATCCGAAAACCTTCTTCGCGCGAGTGTTCGATATGGAGTGCTGGACGATGTTCTTCTGCCACTTCACGTCCCTGTGCTGGATCTGAACGTCACAGATACCTGCTATCATTTCGGCAACATCAATGATCCTTGTTGTCTTGTCGGAGCATATGTTGAAGGTGTTACCCGATAACTTCCCTGTATAGAAGATAGCCTTCCGCAGTGCCTCCACTACGTCCCCCACAAATACGAAATTCCTCTTCTGCTCACCCTTATTGTGGACCTCGATGGAGCCTTTCATCAGCGCATCCTCAACCATCACTGATATCACACCTGGTTCATTGTCAACCTTCCACCGTCCTGAAGCCGGTCCCACTCCATAGACGTTGGACATCCTCAATGTAACTGTATCAAGCATGTACTCATAGGCAAACATCTTGCTGTAATATTCTTGCGATATTTTCTGGTGGTAGTACTGGTTGATAGGGACAATAGGTTCATTCTCCGACAACCTGCTTCCCGGCGACTCGACGTACACACCGGACCACGAACCGAGAACCACCCTCTTCACCCCGCAAATAACGGAAGCCTCAAGAAGGCGCCGATACCCTTCCACATTTTTCTGCCATCTTATGACCTGCGGACGCGTTGTGGTGGAACGTTCTGAATAGACCTTCCTTTCCTTCTCCTCGGCCAGATGCACAACAACATCCATCACCTCGAGTAACGGTACCATATTTTCAAGGTCGTAGAAATCGAACTCAAAAAAGACACAGCTGTTCCCGGAACCTTGCTTGCCGATGGGCTGCTCGAAAGATCTGCGGCTCGTCGAGAAGAAATTGTCGACCGCATAAATATTCACCTTTTCCTGCGCCCTGCACAATGCAGCGACAAGATTATTGCCAATATACCCTGCTGCTCCCGTGATCAGAACATTCACGACATTTCCCCTTATATGATCCTTATGTCTTCAACCCTTACGTGAAGCCCGTAAGATTTCTCGAGAACCATGTTTACAACACCCGTATGGGTCAGGTTCATCATGCAAAAACCAGGAAGGAACCTCTGGCGTCTGCCGAATTGAGGTGCTCTTTGGACAACCTCTGCAATCCCCTCAAAACCAAGCATGACGTAAGCTTCCACGTCGAACACCTTCTTGTTCCTGGAAAATTCCGGTCCAACACACCATGTATCCAAAACCCCCGTCACCTTGCTGGCCTTGATCACCTGCAAAACATGCTGAACGGGACAGCCGGCACTCATTGGCCGGCCGACAACAATATCTCCTTCATTGATTTTCCATTTTTCGACAAGGTCAGGTCTGAAAGGACTGACGATCTTCCTTGCCGAGACCTCGCCTGGCAGGGAACTCAACAAGAAATCGTAGGTTTCTCCAAGAATGTCGACAGAACCAGGTCTTATCGACGGCCCAATCCCTCCTTTCGCTGACTCAACACCCTCGCGTTGATAAAAGACACACATTTCGAGCTTTCTTTCCCCGGCTTTGACCAGTGCAGTGAATTCCTCACAACTTCTCACCCCGCAAAGGCCGCAGTTCTTTCCCGGTGGTTCCCACGACTTAATTTTCCTCCCTGCCACGATCGCTCCTTTCACCCTGACTTCGATCCGGATCCTGTCGCCGTATCGGCATTCGGCGGTCTGCGGAATCTTTCCTTGTCCTTCAAGCGAAGCACCATGTTGATCTCGATCCCTGCATGCCTCGTCCCCATTTTCTCCAGGCCTCTGATCATCGCAAGGTTATTGATGTTGGAACCGAAATACCCGTACTTCATCCTTTGTTCGCGGTACCACTCATTCCGACAGGCAACAAGAGCAAGGGCCACTCCTGTACCTGCAGCCCGCGGATGAACGATCAGTCCCTGCGACAGATGGTTGACGGCAATTTTGAGTTCTTTGCGGATATCGGGATCTATAATGCCGTTCAAGGCCCCGGCAAACTTTCCCTTCCACTCTGCCACAAACACCCTTCCAAGCTTCTCGTGGACTTCACGGTAACGCTTCACGTAGAGTCTCGTGACCTTCTCCTTATCGAACTCCGGCTCATAGAGGAGGTGGTTAGGGAAAGGGGTGTGCTTGTAGGCGTATGCTATCTCGTCAAAATCCGATTCAACGGGACCGCGCATAATCAGGTCGTCCCGCAGGAATGCACTGTAGTCCTCATCAACAAGGGCTGTCACGTGCCGGAACCCATCGGCATACCGGAACCCCGCTTCTTCAAGTGCACGGATCCACTGATATGTCTGCGAAGCGGCGGTGGTCGTCATGAATGCAACACCCGCATTTTCCGCCACCTTCCTCAAATGACCTGCAAAAAGAATGAAACCCTCGGCATTGGAGGCCTTCTCGTCGCAGAGAAACGCCTCATTTCCGATTCCCGCAACCTCAACGCCAAAATGGTCCGAGAGGTGGGGTGTTCGCCTGACCTGGGCGGCACAGAGCACACGCCCACGGCCATCTACCGCGGCAAAATGTGCACCCGGATTCTGAGCGACGGAACGCTTAACCAGTTCAAAGCGGTATTCCTGAAGCCGTTCATCGACTATGGGAGACCCGAAATAAGGCGGGTAAGGAAAGGTTGTATACAACCTGTGCAGCTGCTCTTCGTCAGTATCTTGCCAGTATATGATCTTTGCGCTCATTTCATGATTTACCGGTATCTTTTCGTTACGAGAGAAGGGCTTCAGTTACACGACCTGCGCCACGCCCATCCACCAGTGATGCCCCTTTTTCAGACATGTCCTTTCTGCGCGCTTCATCTTCCATCAGGGAACTGGTCTCCCTTAGAACATCTTCAGGCTTCAGATGGGCGATCACTCCGAGGTTGACCCCGTATCCCCGCTCTTGCCATGCCTTGCATACAGGGACCTGATTGTCAGCTATCTGAAGCATGAGAAGAGGCACGCCCAAGGCAGCCATCTCGAAAACAGTGGTTCCTCCCGCCGTAATCCCGAGGTCGGCAGCTGCCATATAGACTGATACATCACTCGTATCGAACACGGCTGTCGTTCTGTTTCCGGGATCGTCGCACCATTTTCGCACGGACCTTTCCTGTGATGTCCCGCTGTTCATCACGACGGTCTTTGAGGCATCGATCGACTTTATCGCATTCAGACACAGCATGGCCGCTCCTGCGTCATCCCCGCCCCCGAAGGTCAGAAGGATTCGGCGTACGTTGCCTTTGATCGCCTTCGGTCCGCTCTTTTCCGCAAATTCCCGGCGAAGGACCGCATATCCCGGTCCAAGCAACAGGCGAGCCTCTTTTCTTATAAGACCATCATAGAGACTCCTATTGGCTGCCGGGCTCATGTTCAACACCCAGTCGGCCCAGAACGGATGACTCGCCCGGCCGTCGAACTGCAGCCATCTTACGCCGGCTTCATAGAGGACCTTTTGATATTCCTCATTGGCTCTGTAATGATCGACGATCGCAATGTCTATCCTCTTTCGAGCACAACACTTTGTCACGTGTTTAGCATCCTCAATCGGGTCGAGCGACCATTCCATGTATTCGGCCTCATTCTCGATCGTGGCCATCAGGCGTGATAGGAACGACCGGGTATCGGCGCGGCAGATAAAATAGACCTCATGTCCGCGCTTCTTCAGCTCTTCGGAAAGGGTCACGCAACGCTTCAGGTGCCCAAGGCCTACCTGCACAGATGCGTCCATGCGCAGCAGGAATCTTTTCATGTTCTCTACGTGAGGCGGTGAAAACCTGTATGGGCCACGGGGCCCTTCAACCTGGCCGCAACACTCCCTTCATCCACTGTCTGCACGAGTATGGGAAACACTTCCCGCACTGCCGACAAATAAGAATCCACGTGGTTCCCGGTGTGCGCGTATGTGGCATAAAAGGCCTTTGCCGCCAGAAATCCCCTTTCGAGCATGAGTTGGGTAAAAAGGGTGGAAAGCGCCTGGCTCTCTTCGTACTGAAAAGCAATGTGACTGACAGGCGGGATCCCTCCAATATCTACCTTCAGACCGACACTGTCCGCTGCCTGGCGCCAGCCTTCCTGAATGCTCTTTCCTGTATCTATAAGATGGTTTGCAACATCCTCCCTGCGATGTTTCAGAATTGTGGCGATGGCAGCCGAGGGCCCGATCCTTTCGGTCCAGTACGTGCTGCTGATGAAAGTGCTTTGCGCAGCCTCCATGATACCGGCTTTGCCTATGACCGCTGCCATCGGGTAACCGTTACTCATCGATTTGGCAAAAACGGCCATATCGGGTGTGAGTCCGTAAAGCAAATGGGCTCCCCCGGTATTCATACGGAATCCCGCCGAAACCTCATCTACAATCAGAACAGCACCCGTTCTATCGGCATAATTACGCACGCCTTCCAGGTATCCGGGTGCCGGGTCGTTCCTCCTGACGGGTTCGATAACGATGGCAGCAAGGGCAGATCCATGCTCTGCCACAATAGTTTCCAGTTCTTCGATGTGGTTGTACCTGAACGGCATTGACGTCCCTAACAATCCTCGGGGCACTCCTTTCGGTTCGAGCCCCGGCAGAAGGTGCCCGTCGAGCGCGCTTTCCTCTGCCAGATTGGCAGCCAGATACCAATCGTGCCAGCCATGGTATCCGCTGAAGGCTATCAGGTCACGCCCGGTGAAGGCCCTCGCAATACGCACCGCCACGGCTAGGGCCTCGCCTCCTCCCCTGGCATAGCGGACCATTTCCGCCCACGGGTGCAGTTCGCACAGAAGCTCCGCCAGTTCAACCTCTTCGGGACAATTCAGAGTGGACATGGACCCGTTGTCTATCGCAGCCTTGACGGCCGCATCCACATCGGGATCACCCGCCCCCAGTATAGATGCCCCGACGCCATTGAAGCTCATATCGACATAATGGTTTCCGTCGAGATCCCACACATCTACGCCCTTCGCCCTGCTGTAATAGCTTGGCCATTGTTCGGGCAGGTGCAATTCCGGCCTTTTTGACAGGAGCTGCGTTCCTCCCGGTATTCTTGACTTCGCCTTTTTGTACAACAGCTGTCCCTTGCCTGTCATGGTCCTCCCTTACCCTTGCCGCGCGCCTCTTCCTCAAGCGACTTGGCATATCCCTCGTTGCGCGAGATACCAGCGTTGATCGTGGTGATTTCGGGATGTCTGTCAAGGAGCTCCAGAACATCCCTCATACCAAAGGGCTTTTCTCCGAGCAAGGCATATACCCGCCTCACGAACTCGAGATCCCTTGGTTCGTCCACCGTCCAGCGGTGATTGGACAAATCCTCGGTATTACGGATGCTCTTTTTCCGAAAAAGGGATGGATTCTTATGGATGTAAGTCGTGACATGCTCCCTGTCCGACCTGAGCGTCGCTTCGCGCCATGTCTTTTCCAGTGTCGTCATCGGAAACGCCGCCGCGTCAAGGCCGTCGGGAAATGTCGTCTCAAGGCCTCCCGATACAAAGTCGGCTTCTCCCTCGAGGAGTGTCCTTACTGTCATGTCGACGACATCCGGATCATGGAGCGGACAGTCGGATGACAGCCGAACGATGATATCGGCGCCAAAGTGTTCGGCAGCACGGTAATACCGGTCAAGCACATCATTTTCGCTACCTCTGAAGCAGGGGATGCCCGCGTCCGTGCAATAGGACGCCAGTATATCGTCGGACTCATGGGTCGAGGTGGCAACCGCGACGAGGTCGACCGTCTTTGCTCTCCTGATCCTCGAGACCACATGATGGATCATTGGTTTTCCGGCAATATCCGCCATGACCTTCCCGGGGAGCCGTGAAGAACCCATTCGTGCCTGAATGATAGCTACTATTTTCAAATCATTCTTCCTTCTTCTCGAATTCTTCCCTGAGCAGCCCCAGGAGAACGGTATCCGTATATGAACCTTCACAGAAGCGATGCTTGCGCCTGACTCCCTCGAGGACGAACCCGTTGTTCTTGAACGCTTTCTCGGAACCTTTATTGTCAACGTAGTATCCCGCTGTAACCTTGTGAAGGTTCAGTCCCTGAAAGGCCAGCTTCACGACCAGGCCGATGGCCTCGGTGGCATATCCCCTTCCCCAGGAACTCTTGTCTCCTATAAGCACACCGATGTCTCCGAGCTTATGTATCCAATCGATAGGTCCCAGTTTGACATTGCCGATATGTTTTTCCTCTTCCTTAAGTATGATGGCAAGGAACACGCTGTTGCGGTCCTTTTGTCTTTGTACGACATATTCCTTCAAGGACTCCGTATCGTTGGGGAAAAACCTGCTCTCGAGGTATCTTGTGACTCCGGGATCGTTCATCCAGTGATAATATTCCTCGTTGATATCGGAAACGCGCACTTCACGCAGATAAAGGCGCCTGCCCTGCAGATACGGCGAATATTCACTCTTGTAGCTCATGGCCTTCCCACCTCTTCAGTACAATGGAGCAGTGGTACCTGCGTAGTTATAATGCCAGCCCCTCAATGATGGAGCCTTATGGGTACGCCTGCATTCTTAATGTGCGACCTCACCTGCATGGTGTTTTCGTCCCTGAAACAAAAATAGGTTCCTGCAGATACTGCGTCGGCGCCGCCACGCACGTAGCCGTCGACGAAATGCGCGGCGAGTCCGCAGCCACCCGAGGTGATGACAGGTACGGACACATTCTCGACAACCCTCCGGGTAAGTTCAACATCCAGGCCCATCCGGGTCCCGTCAGCGTCTATGGAGGTAAGCAGAATCTCACCGGCGCCTCTTCCTTCCCCCTCTTTCGCCCACTCCACGGGATCGATACCGCATTCCACGGTCCCTCCCCTGGTCCACACGCTGTACTTCCCACTGTCATCCTTGCGATAATCAATACTCAGGACAACGCATTGCGACCCCAGGGCTGATGCCGCCCTGTCTATCAACTCCGGAGATTCCACGGCCGCTGTGTTGATACTCACCTTGTCGGCTCCATTCGACAGAAGTGTCACGAAATCATCAACCGTCCTTACGCCTCCTCCCACGGTAAAGGGCATGAAGATCACCTCGGCCGCCTTGCGGACCACGTCGACAAGCGTGCTCCGGCTTTCCGTGGAGGCATCGAGGTCGAGAATGATGAGCTCGTCGGCCGCCTGAGCCTCGTAGATTTTCGCCTGCGACACAGGATCGCCTATCTCGACGTATTTGCCGAACTGGTAGGTGGTCACAAGAACGGGCCTCAAACGGCCGCCCAATTTGAGCGTCCTGATCTGGAGTTTTGGTATAAGCCGGCGTTTGAGCACTATTTCACGGCTGCCATGACAGGAAATTTCGAATAATCTTCAAGCCATAATCCTGGCTCTTTTCAGGATGGAACTGGGTGGCGACAATGTTGTCCTTTCCGACCGCCGCTGTAACGGTGCCGCCGTAATCACACGTGGCAATGACATTTTCCCGTCTCTCACACCGCATGTAATAAGAGTGAACAAAATAAAGGTCCGGCGCCTCCGGCAGGCCCCCGAACAACTCACAGTCCCTTTGGAACGTCACATCGTTCCAGCCGATCTGGGGAACACGGAGCGAAGCGTCGTTCGGTACCAGTCTCACAACATCGGCCTCGAACCAGCCAAGCCCATCGTACTCTCCGCCTTCGAACCCTCGTTTCGCCATCACCTGCATACCAAGGCAGATGCCGAGTATCGGTATTTTCTGTTCCAATACGAGCCTGTTCAAAGCGTCCACCAATCCTCTTTCCCTGAGGTTTCGCATACAGTCACCAAAGGCTCCCACGCCTGGCAGGATGATCCTTTCCACGCCCCCTATTTGATCCGCCGAAGTGCACATAACGATATCTCCACCAGCCATCTCAACCGCATGGCATACGGAGAGTATATTACCCATCCCGTAATCAATTATCCCGACCGTTCCTCCCGACACCGGCGACAAACCTCACCTTTGCTTTTCGCGCCACCGGTTAAGAAGCTTCTGTGCTTCTTCACGCGGCATAGCTTCGTACCTAGGCCATGAGTCAAAGTCGTGCACCTTCTTTCCCGGTCTTTCCTTTGCTGGATCATGGACATAGGGAGATATCCCATGCCCGAGGGATATCTCCATGAATTCTTCCTCCGTGAGCCCGATGTAACTGAGGAATACCTCCAGGCTTGGAGGCCGCTTTCCCTCGTATGTGCGGATCATTTCCATGGCCTTCTCACGGCTCAGGCGGTTGTTCCGAATATCGATCGTTGCCAGGTGGCACGGCCGGGTGTATCCCCGTTTTATATATTTGATGTAATCGCGCACACCCTGGAGGTAGCACTCTATCTTCTCATACTCATAGCCTGGTGGAACATTCTCCACTTCATCTCCCTGCCACCCAAGCTCCCGGCGAATAACATCGTACTGTTTCTTCACGTCCCAGAATATGTACGAACCCAAGCAGACGGAGCGATAGTTTATCCTTCGGAGCTCTTTAAGGGGAGGATAATGAAAATGCTGCATCTCCCTCTCATCGAAATCCCCGCCGAGCCGAATGTACATGTCATCGGCGCTGATGCCCAGATTCGTATGACGGTTGAATCGTTTCTCGTCCACCTCTTCCGGCTGGTCGTAGCTGTAAAAGGCCGTGTACTCCGCGGACGGTTCACCCCAGAAGATCAAGGGAACCTCGTTGCGAATCGCTGCCCACATAGGGTATGCGAATATTCCTGTATGACAGTGCCAGCAGAAATCCCCTTTGTCGAGGAAGCTCTGGAGCATCAGCTTCTGGACGACCTTCCAATTCGGCGTGTACACGTGGAGGTCCGCTCCGAGCTTGCGCATCGTGCGCCGCGTGTTCTCCAGAAGGTTCCTCCGGAAGAAACCGTGGTCGTAGCAGACCACCAGGGGTTTGAGACCGTATTCCTTTATAAGGTAATAAAGGGTCCAGGTGCTGTCCTTGCCCCCGCTGAATGGCACGATGCAATCGTACCGGTATTTTCCGCGGTAGGTTTCGATCAACTCATCAAGTTCCCTCTTCTTTCCGTCCCAATCGATTCTCGACTGCTTGTATTCCTGTCCCCTGCAAACATTGCAGACACCCTCTTCATCAAAGATTATCGTTTCGTGGGTCTCCGGCAGCACGCATCTCGTGCATCGTCTCAATTCCGTCATCCGTCAAAACCTCCTGAGTTTCAATGGAGCCACCTGGAGGGGTTGAGAACTGAATCATCCAGTTCCGGCTCAAGTCTCTCGATTTCCTCCAAAAGACTACCCGGGACATCAATACGCCATTCCTCGGCATTCTGCCTGACCTGATCGACGGTCTCCGCCCCGAATATTACCTTCGCATCCCGGAACCGATCCCGCAGGTATATCAAAGCTATTGAACTGCGCGTCAGCCGGTATCTAGAAGCTATCCTGTCAATTTCCTCAAGCACCCCCACCACCCCCTTCAGGCCTGCCGGCACATCATCCGCATCCATCAGAAGCAGCCCCTGAAGGAAGGCGCTCCTGACATAGATCTCCTTCCCCCGTTTCCGTCCGAACTCGAATATGCCGGAGTCCCGAAAACGCCGGTCAAGTATGCTCGTTGGGAGATGCACCACCTGAAAGAGATCCAGATCCAGCGCCTGCCTCGCCCGCTCGGGGGAATAGACCGAAACGCCAAGACCCCGGGTGTAGCCCTTACGCCGAATCTGTTCCAGCGCCCCGGTGAAACCGTTTTCCAGAGTATCCATCATTTCTTCACGGTGCAACAGCAAAGCCTCGAGCTGTTCAACCCCAAGCCTTTTGAGACTCTCCTCCACCGACCTGACAAGGAAACCTTCATCAGACCAAGGGAGTTTGGGGTCCAATTTAGTTGTCACCTTCACATCGGAGGCTATCCCAAGCTCCCTGAAGGCCTTTCCGAGGATAGCCTCGCTTTCACCGTACGCCTGAGCCGTATCGAATTCCCGGATTCCTTTCTCGTAAGCGGTCTTCACGATGGAGACCGCCATGTCCGCGTCGGGCTTTCCGTTTTTGTTCGCTATACCGTAGGTGAGACCAAGTTGCACCGTGCCGAGAACCAGGCGAGAAGACGGGAACATCACCTCATTCACGGACAATCCTCTTCACCGCTTCTATCACTTCGTCCACCATATCATCGGTCATGGCTGGAAATACAGGAAGGGTAATGATCTCTTCATAGGCATGTTCTGCATTGGGACACAGCCCCGGCCCCGTTCCGAAACGTTGTCGGTAGAAAGGGTGAAGATGTACCGGTCTGTAGTGAACATTGACACCTATCCCCTCAGCCCTGAGACCCCGGAATATCTTCCCCCTCGCATCACCCGGCACCCGAACTATGTACAGGTGGTAGGCATGATCGACCCCCTCACCCACCGCGAGGGGGCGCACCAGGTCAGTATTCTGAAACGCGGCGTCATACCGTGAGGCTATTGCCCTTCTTCTCATAACCCATTTGTTGAGTTTCTTCAGCTGGCTCAGACCAAGGGCGCACTGAAGGTCGGTCAGGCGATAATTGTATCCCAGGTCGGTCATGTTGTATTCCCAGGATCCCTCTAGCTCCCTCTGATAATGGTCGCTGTCTATGCCATGGTTCCTGAAAAGTCTCATCCTTGACGCAAGCGATGGATCATCGGTAGTCACGAGCCCTCCCTCCCCCGTCGTGATGTGCTTGACAGGATGGAAACTGAAGGTATTCAGGCCCGCCAGTGATCCAACAGGCCGACCGTGAAAGCTCCCCCCGAGGGCATGACAGGCGTCGTCGATGAGAAAGAGACCACGACGGGCGGCTATATCATTCAAAGCATCATAGTCACAGGGATGTCCGGCATAATCGACGGAAATGATGGCCCTGGTCCTATCGGTGATCAGCGCCTCAACCCGGGAGGGATCGATAAGCAGGTTCGAAGGCATGACATCCGCAAAGACCGGGGTACCCCCCTGGTAAACAACGGAATTTGCCGTTGCAGCAAAGGTGATGGTCGGGACAATCACTTCGTCTCCGGGCTTTATGCCGACTGCAAATATCGATGCGTGGAGAGCCGCAGTGCCGCTGTTCACCGCCACTGCGTATCTCGCACCAACATGTTTGGCGAAAGCCTCCTCGAATTTGGCGACCTTCGGGCCAGTTGTAAGCCAGTCGGAGCGGAGGACCTCTATGACTGCACTAATATCGTCTTCATCGATGAATTGACGCCCGTAGGGGATCATATCGACCCTATCATCTCCCTCATCTCATCGACCGTGAGGCGCCAGTGATTCGTATCTGAACCATACTCAAAATCTTCGGGTACGGCCTTGCCCCCGTCACCGTTGTAACGGCGTTTCCAGAATCCGAAATCAGGCTGAATGATATAGTAATCTTCGAATTCGATCGTCCTTCTCGCGTCATCCCTGGGGATCATCACCTCGTGGAGCTTCTCACCGGGCCTGATGCCGATGATCTCAGTGTCGCACTCAGGGGCTATCGCGTGAGCGAGGTCCATGATGTTCATGGTGGGAAGTTTCGGGACAAAGAGCTCGCCGCCAACCATCCTCTCAAGACACTTCAGGACGAAATCGACACCCTGTTCCAGGGTGATCCAAAACCTTGTCATGCGAGGATCGGTTATTGGCAAACAGCCATTCCCTTTCGAGGCTTCGAAAAAGGGGATGACACTTCCCCGGCTGCCTACTACGTTCCCGTAACGCACAACACTGAAGACAGTGTGCTCGTGTCCCACGTACTGATTGCCCGCTATGAAGAGCTTGTCGGAACAAAGCTTCGTGGCACCGTAGAGATTGATCGGATTCGCTGCTTTGTCGGTTGAAAGAGCGATGACCTTTGACACCCCTTGATCGATCGCTACATTAATGATATTCTGCGCTCCCAAAACGTTTGTCTTTACAGCCTCGAAGGGATTGTATTCCGCCGCGGGGACCTGTTTCAGCGCCGCTGCATGGATCACGTAGTCGACACCGTGGAACGCCCTGTTGAGGCGCTCCTTATCACGCACATCACCGATAAAATATCGAATGCAATCATATCTTGAAATAGGATATTTCTGCGCCATTTCAAATTGTTTGAGTTCATCGCGGCTGAAGATGATCAACCGTCTCGGCCTGTATTTCTTCAGAATGACCTCTGTGGCTTTTTGCCCGAACGAACCTGTTCCGCCGGTAATTAAGATCGTCTTTTCATTCAACATTTCTTGCACCTTTTCTATTCAAGTGATTTCTTGTAATTGCCATTCGAACTGAGGGCGCAATGCAACCGAATAATCGATATGGACATTATTATAACCGTGAAACTTGACGTCGAAGCTCAAGATCTTCTGCAGCACTATGTGCTCCGTCTTGGGATACTCTAGATGAATTGAGAGATAAAACGTCCTCCCTCCAAAAAGATTCGGAGGTATTTCACATAATGCCTCGTACATCCCTTCGCCAAGGCGGCGAAAGGCCTTGACCATTCCTGGCCAATCCACTTGTTGCGACAGCAACAGATCATTACCCTTTTCATCGGTAAAGTAGACGAAAATATGCATGTCGTGAATTACTTTGAAACATTGAAAAGCAATCTTCAGTCGTATCGATTCGTTGGAATAGAAAGCCTTCTTTGCCTCTCCATTCGCATCATACAAACCAACCTCAACAAACCTGATGTGAGGGTTGTTCCTCAATATTACCCCTTCCATCCTGGCCTCGATCTCTTCCTTCCCGATAACAGCCTTCTCCATCGTCTTAAGGCTCAGGTAATGAGCGAGCCCCTCGTCGGCGCTGCCGTCCACGACAACCTTACCCTCGTCAAGAAGGACCGCGCGTCTGCACAGATTGCGAATGGCGCCCATGTTGTGGCTCACGAACAGGACGGTACGTCCTTCTTTCGCAACATTGTCCATCTTTCCCAAACACTTGTTCTGGAACTCTACATCCCCCACGGCAAGCACTTCATCCACCAGGAGTATCTCGGGCTCCAGGTGGGCTGCTACCGCGAAAGCAAGTCGTACGTACATACCGCTCGAATAACGTTTGACTGGCGTGTCGACAAAGAGCTCGACCCCCGCAAATTCGACGATCTCATCGAACTTGCGGTTTATCTCACCTTTGCTCATCCCCAGGATCGCTCCGTTTATGTATATGTTTTCCCGTCCGGTCAGCTCAGGATGGAAGCCGGTTCCCACCTCGAGAAGGCTGGCTATACGGCCCCGCACCTTAATGACGCCGCGCGTAGGGGCCGTCACACGCGAAAGAATCTTTAGCAGAGTCGATTTGCCCGCACCGTTGCGCCCGATAATGCCCACCGTGTCTCCCTGCCTGATCTCCAGATTGATGTCTCTCAGCGCCCAGAAATGGTCTTTGCCTTCGACACGCGCGAGCGGCTTCGAACCAATCATGGAATTCGGATCCTCTTTCCCACGGATCCGCGCCAACCAACTCTGAACATCCCGATAAAGCGTGCCGTGGCCTATGGACCCCAGGCGGTACTGTTTGGCCACACCTTCTATCTTTATGACTGTTTTGCTCATGGTTCGTCAGATCCTGTCCATGAACGTCCGCTCGACACGATTGAAAAGGAGGATCCCCACACTGAGAACAAAAATGGTAACGGCGACGCTGATGGCGCTGTAGAGCGGCCTGACGGCGCCCGCACCGAGAAAGGCGTAGCGGAAGGTCTCAATGATCGACGCCATGGGGTTGAGGATGAATAGCCATTGCCAACGCTCCGATACCTGCGATATGGGATATACGACAGGCGTCACGTACATCCAGATCTGTATCCCGAAGGACGTGACAAAAGTAAGGTCTCGGTACTTGGTGGTCAGCGAAGATACGAGGATGCCGAATCCGAAACCGAGCACCCCCATCTGCACAATGAGCAGCGGTGTAAAAAGAATCGCAAGGTTAGGCCTTACCACGGCCCCCTTAAGAACGAAGAAGAGCATGAAACACAGAAAAAGTGCAAACTGGACGAAAAAGGTTATCAAGTTGGTGATCACTATAGACAGGGGAACTGTCAAGCGCGGGAAGTAAACCTTCCCGAAAATGTTCGTATTGGCAATAAAGGTATTCGACGTCTGGGACAGGCAGTTGGCAAAATAGTTCCAGACGACGATGCTGGACAGATAGAAGAGCGGTTGAGGGAGCCCGTCGGTCGGTATGTTGGCGATCCTGCCGAAAATGATGGTGAATACCAAGGTATAAAAGACGGGCTGGAGAACGAACCAGATGGGCCCGAGTACCGTCTGCTTATAAAACGTGACAAAGTCCCTGCGTACGAAAAGAAGGATCAAATCGCGGTAACGCCACAACTCCCCCAGGTCTATATCCAACCAGTCCTTTCTGTTCCTGATGATCGTCGTCCAACGCTTTTGACTCACTGACATATTCTGTTCCGACCTACCTTCCCGAAGGATGCTGCTCTCAACCCCGATCCCGGTCCCATTCCTTCAGCAAATGCTTCACCGCCACCAGGAGATCCGGAACGACAAATGAGGCCTTCGTACTCTCCCTGTGCTCGTTGCCGTAACCGGTGAGCACCAGATAAGTCCTCAGCCCCAATTTGTTCCCGGCATCAATATCGCTGTTCTTGTCTCCGATCAAGATGAGTTCTTCGATACTATAATTACGCTCCCTCATCACCGACTCGAGGAGCAGGGTGTTCGGCTTCCTGCACCCGCATGTCTTCGTATATTCAGGGACAATTCCCTCCGGGTGGTGCGGACAGAAAAGCGTGTTTTCTATCGCCACACCCTCCCTCCGCAGCAAACCGTCCATGTGTTCCGTGAACACCCTGAAATCTTCCTCCGTGTAAAGACCCTTGGCGATACCGGCCTGGTTCGTGATGATGAAGATACTTATGCCTCTCTCGGTGAGCAGTCTGAGACCTTCGACGGCCCCCGGCAGGAACTCCAGGTCCTCACATCTGAAAACGTGACCCTTCTCGACATTGATCGTACCATCACGATCCACAAAGACTGCCTTAATCATCCTTGCACAGTTCCTGTTCCACCAGTTCGGCTATAACGTGTTCTATGAGAAGATGTGCTTCCTGAATGCGGGGCGTATTGGTCGATGGCACCGTTATTACCAGGTCGGCCAGCCCCCCGGCAGTCTGCGTCTCCCCGGTCAACAGGATAGTCCCGATACCTCTTCTCCCAGCCTCGGCAAGGGCGTTGAGCACATTCACCGAATTCCCGCTCGTACTGATGCCAAGCAGAACATCCCCTTCCTTACCCAGGGCCCTTACCTGACGCTCGAACACGTCGGCGTATGAATAATCGTTGGAAATGGATGTGAGGACCGACGAATCGGTGGTCAAGGCCACCGCCGGCAGCGGCTCCCTGTTCTTGAGAAACCTGCACATAAATTCTCCGGCAAGGTGCTGGGCGTCGGCCGCGCTGCCACCGTTGCCGCAGATCATGAGCTTGTTGCCCTTCCGGATGGAATCCGTGATCGCCGTCGAGGCCTGAAGGATCAACCCGACCCTTTCATCATCCATGAGCGACTCGAGACATTCCATCGTGCTCTCTATGGCACTTCTGATCACTTCAGCATCCCTCATGCCTGCCTCCATGGCCGGATCCTCCGCTCATCGGGAAACAGCCGATCACTCATGATTCTCGGATTCAATTCTGAGCTCATCGATCTCTCTCCGCAACCTTTCGTACTCCTTCATTTTCAGCTGGAGGAAATACTGCGTCTGACGGACCCGCTCGTTGATACCCTTCGGTGTGAGGACATAGATATATGCCGCTTTGTTGTTGGAGTTCTTGAAGCGCTGTGCCTTGACGTAACCCTTCTTGATCAGTTCTTTCAGGATGAAGTTGACGCTCCCCAGGCTGAGCCCTATCCTCTTCGACAGGTCTCGCTGGGATATCTCGCTCTCCGAGGAAAGCTCCCGGAGAGTTCTGAATTGGGCCTCATTCATGGGGATCACGGATTTTCGGGTAAGCTACCGCCACGGCGGTTGAAACTTTCACAGTGAATTGGAGAGATTATTGATTTGTTCAACCCCTGAACAGACACATCATCTCAATTGCACGCCCATATGTCAAGGGTTTTGTGAGGTGAAGAAAACAGCTTTGCAGGTGTGAAGGCTTGGTAGAAACGTTCAAATCTTCCCTGACAGTCAGTCCCTCTTATGTCTTTGACTCGAAACGCCCAACCCGGAACCCGCAACGGTCTTCTCCTTGAAACCTGAAGCCGTCTTCTCACGTTCCGCTTATCTTCAGCCCTTCCACGTAGATCGACGGTGAACCCACAGGGCCGTAGAAAGTGAGGTCGTTGCCCGTTTCCCTGATATTCATGAAGATGTCGAAGACGTTTCCCGAAAACATGACGCCCTGGAAGGGTTCCTTTGTACCGTTTCTGCAGATGTGACCCAGGCAGCCGAGCGAGAAATCCCCGGTCACCGTGTTGGCGGTGTGGGTTCCCATGAGGTCTTCTATCACTATGCCGTTACTTAGCGGCGCAAGTATGTCTCTCGCACCTTTCTCGACATACATGCCCCGGACCCCGCATTTTGGCGGGCTCTTGAGCCCGCTCCTCACGCTGTTGCCCGTCGAGGCCTTTCCAAGCTTCTTAGCGAAATACGTATCGTACAGGAAAGTGTGAAATACCCCGTCATCCACAACAGTATTCTTAAGGGATGGCGCACCTTCACCGTCGAAGGCGAAGGCATCGGGTCCGGCCATCCCCGAATCTATTATCTTAAGCCCTTTCGCGAAGCACCGCGTACCTTCCTTCCCCTTCAACTGCGTCTTGTCCTTGTACAGGTTCTCCGCGAGAAAAGACTCCGACAGGACGCTGAGCAGGTCCGCGGCCGCCCGGGGCGTCAGTATACCTTCATACGTCCCCGTGGGTATCTGCTTCGCCGACAGCATGGAGACGACCTTTCCTGCAATGTCGAGACCCATCCGGACCGGGTCGATGCCCGTGAGGTCGTCCGACCAGCGCCAGTCATACCAGGACACCTCGTCATCGCCCTGTCCCGCGACGGCCATCGCCGACCAGACGAAGAGGGTCTTTCTGCCTTCCACGAGAACGCCGTTCGAATTCCCCAGCGCCGCCTCGAACTCAACCTCATGGAACTCGCAGTTCCTGACCGCCGTTATCCTGCTGTCCTGCTCCCTGATCGTCTTCTCCATGGCGATGAGCATGGACCTCTTCTCATCGTCGCTCACGCCTATTCCGGCCGAATCGTACAGCGGGGCGACAGGATATCCCCCGCAGACGGGAGCGAAAACACCGTATTCATCCTTCTCCATGAGAGGGAGCAGGGCTTCCACATTCGTGATGAGTTTCCCGGCCGGGTCCGTACGGTCATAGGTATAGGCAAAGGCCGGCCTCGCGTCCTTTATGACACGAAGGGCGTATCCTTCCTCTTCCTTGAACTCGGCAGCGCAGATCTCCCCATCCCTGGCCTCGATCTTCTTCCCTTTTTCACTGAGATAGAAAATCTCAGTGTGATCGAAGCGACCAGCTACCCTTTCGATGATATCCTTCATTGATGCTCCCTTCATGGATCTATCGTTAATCATCTCCGCACGTGCGAATGTTTCTTGCTATCCCCGACTGTATCGGCAATGCAGACCCTGCCCCGGACCCCCATCTTTCCTGGATCCAGGCCTTCGCCGGAATCACGGCAACGAAGCCTGACACGCACCTGAATGACGACAACGGAGCCCCCTGTTCATCCTTGACGCTCAAGCCATTCAAGCGGCTCAAGCGATTCAAGCCGCCCTTCATATTTCCCTTATCATCGCCGTTTCGTCGCACTCAGGGAATTTCGCGCATTTGATGCAATCGGACCAGATCTTCTGGGGGAAGATCTTCTTGTCGGTGACGACAAAACCGCATTTCTGGAAAAATTCCACCTGGTAGGTAAGAAGAAAGAGCTTATGTATGTCATAGGTCTTCGCCTCTTCCACGCAGGCGTCGACGAGGGCCCTTCCCACACCCCTTCCGCGGGCGGCTTCGCCCACGCATAGTGAACGGATCTCGGCGAGGTTCTCCCAGCAGATGTGCAGGCCGCCTGTTCCCGTGACGACATCGTCATGAACATGGACAAAATAGTCCCGCAGGTTGTCGTAGAGCTCTCCGAGGGACCTCGGCAGCATCTCGCCCCGTGACGCGGATTGATTGATCAACTGGTGTATCTTCTTCACATCCTCAATTCTTGCTTTTCTGATCATGATTGCAGCATCTCCCGGGCTCTCTTTATGGTTATGTCTGTTATGGTTGCCCCACCCAGCATTCGAGCGAGCTCCTGCACCCGTTCCTCGGCCGCGAGTTCATGAATGGCCGTTGTGGTTCGACCGTCCTTTACCTGTTTCTCCACCAGAAAATGCCTGTCTCCGTAGGCGGCGATCTGGGGAAGGTGCGTTATGCACAGGACCTGGTGCGTGCCGGAGAGGTCCTTGAGCCTGCGTCCGACCATGTCAGCCACCCGCCCGCCTATGCCGGCGTCCACCTCATCGAAGATGAGGGCCTTCTCTTCCTCCCCCCCGATCACCTTCTTTATGGCAAGCATGATCCTCGACAGCTCACCCCCGGAGGCTATCTTTCTCAGGGGTTTCAGGGGTTCGCCGGGGTTCGTCGATATGAGAAGCTCGATATCGTCGCGTCCATCCCGCTCGACGTAGCCTTTGTCGGTTACGAGCACCTGGAATTGAAGCCCTTTCATGGACAGGAAGCCCAACTCCTGGACGATCGTCCTGGCGATCCCGGGCGCCCCTTTCCTGCGCCTCTCCGAAAGCCTCGACGACATCTCCTCCACCTCCGCCGCGAGGCGCTCCCTCTCCTTCTCAAGGGCGTCGATCCCGTCCGTCAGCCCCCTGAGGTAGATGAGCCTCTCCTTCGCCCTCCGGCTGAACGCCTCTATCTCCTCACGGCTGTTGCCGTACTTGTCCTTGAGCCTGAATATCTCCGAGAGCCGGTCCTCGACACGCATCATCTCCTCTTCGTCGAAGAGGAGCGTTCTCTCCATTCCTCGTATATCCAGGAGAAGGTCCTCGATCTCGTAGGATACGCCTTCCACTCTCTTCCTCAACGCCTCCACTGCCTCGATGGGGCCGAGGGCCCTGAGCATCGCGGAGTATCTCTTCAGAAGGGCCTGGGCCGATTGTTCGGACCCCTGAAGGCCCTCCGTCATCTCTTCGCAGACCTTCCCGATCCTTTCGGCCCCCTTGAGCACCTTGAGACGCTCTTTAAGGGTCTCTTCCTCGTTCTCACCGATATTCTTCTTCTCTATCTCCAGCGCCTGGAACTCGAGAAGTTCCATTTCCCTGTCTTTTCCCTCGGCCTCCCTCTTCCTCGCGGTGAGTTCGGCATTTATCTTCCTCAGCTCCTCCACCTTCTCGGAAAGTCTCTCCCTTTCCTGCTCAAGGCCGAGAAGCCTGTCCACGATCCCCGTGTACTTGTCCTTCTCCAGGAGGTGCTGGAACTCGTTCTGACCGTAGACGCTTACGAGCGCGGCCCCCAGCGCCTCCATCCGCGCGAGTGTGATGGGCTCATCGTTCAGGAACGCCCGCGACCTGCCGGAATTCCCGATGACCCTTTTCAAGATGTATTCTTCCTCGCCGCTCATGAAGTGCCCAACCACCTCGGCCTGAGCGGAGCTGGACCTGACGGCGTCGGGGGCGGACTTCGCGTTCATGAGCGTGGCCAGCGCGTTGATGACTATGGACTTGCCCGCGCCCGTCTCGCCCGTTATGACGTTGAACCCCTCCCCAAACTCGATCCTGAGCTCGTCTATGATGGCAAAGCCCTTGACGCCCAGATAGGTCAGCATCCTCTAGCGTTCACCCCATTTCAGCTTCGTTCTCAATATTTCGAAATAGCCGCGCGAGGAGGACTTCACGAGGTGCACCACATGACTCGACTTCTTCACCGTCACCTCGTCCGCGTATTCAAGCGGGAAACCGACCTGCCCGTCAAGGGTCAAGATGACCTTTTCATCCTCCGACTTCAGGACCGCCCGTATCACGACGGATTCTGGCAGGATTATGGGCCGGTTGGTCAATGTATGGGGGCAGATGGGGGTGACGATGAGGTTCATCAGCGATGGATAGATGAGAGGTCCCCCGGCAGCCATGGAGTAACCCGTCGCTCCCGTCGGCGTCGACACGATGAGGCCGTCAGCCTTGTACGTCGTGAGGTACTCCTCGTTTACGTACGTCTCAATATCGATGATCCTGGCCAGGGCGTCCTTGGTGATGACGGCATCGTTAAGGATGGTGATCTCGAAGATAGGGTCGCCCCCCCGGTTGACCCTCACATCGAGCATGATCCTCTTCGAAATGCTGAAATCTCCGTCCAGGACCTTGGTGAGGGTGGTCGCGAACTCTTCCGTGGACGTCTCCGTAAGAAAACCGAGGCTCCCGAGATTGACCCCTATGATGGGAACCTCGGAACCCTTGCCATGGCGTGAAACGGAAAGAAGGGTCCCATCACCACCGAGGACCACGATGAAATCGGCCCCTTCACCCACGTGCTCCATCTCGAAGGTCGCGCCATACCCCATCTGGGCGGCCGCCTCTTCCTCGATCACGATATTGCTCCGGTCACCAAAACGTCTCACGATCTCACCGGCGATGTCCAGCGCATCCTTCTTCTCGCGTTTACAAACGACATGGATCGTCTTCATGCAATACACCTTTCCTTCAGGCGGTCCGACAGTTCACCGAGGAGACGAAAGGCCCCTTCGACGGTTTGCGTCCTGTCGGGATTGAGGAGGTTGCAGGTGGCAGGCGCGAGCAGACTCCTCCCGGCGATCTCCGATAGGGTCAGCCCTTTCTCCGTCAGCGGTCCCCACATCATTAGAAGTCTCTCCGCCATCGTCTCCGCATCTTCCCTCGCGAACTCCTCTTCGTACGTGGGTACGATGCCCCAGCTTATCGTTCCGCCCCCCCTTACAAAATCCTTCACCCTGTCATAGTTAACGAAAATATCACCAAAGCCGTAGGCATTCAACGAAATGATGTCAATATTGAGGGACAGGAGAAAATCCCAGTCGGGATTTCCGCACAGATGCAGGCCCCGCGGGCCCTCGACGCCATCGTAGAACTCGCGCATTTCATCCCGTGCCTTAATGTGGTCATAGCCGCTCATGGCGTTAAAGATAAACTCCAGACCAGGGTCATCGATCCAAACGAACGCATGCTCATTTCTCGTTGCAAGCTCCCTGTACTGGACGTTGAGCCTTTTCTGGACGAACGAGAACGCGACGGTACGTATGTCATCATTATAAACTATCGGCAAGCCATTCTCATCCACAATCTTCAGGGTGAGACTGACCGGGCTGATCACCTGCCCGTGGACCGCCCTGTACCCGGAAAGGTCACGATCGAGGAACCGGTGGTACACCAGCGAATAGCCTTCGGACAGAGCGAAATACCCTGCGTCGCTCTCGTGGGAGAAGAATTCGTCCAGCTCCCGGTAGAACCGCGCGGTATCGATATAGCATCTGGCGGCCCCCTCGTCAAAGACGGCACCGGGAAACCTCTCCAGCGCCTGGACGTACATATCTTCGTAGAAGGATAGCTTCGGGAGTTGCGGCCAGAACGGAATATCAAGTGACAGTGCAAGCTCGAGGGCTTCATCGACATCCTCGTGGGGAAGGATCCCCATCGCTGTCGTTGCCAATCCTGCCTCGAAGGATATTCCCCGTATCATCCAACATCTGTAACAAATCACCGGGTCCATGTCAAACGTCAGGCGTGTCGCCCTCTCCAAAAATGTGCCATTTACCTCCTGTGCATTATACCGCTATTAGTCCCTACTTTCCAGTAGTTAGACGGCATATTGGGTACAAAATGGATTGACATCCCATCCCGACATGGGCTATAAAAACAGCCATGCACCGTAAGCTATCACATATCATTGTCATAACGATCTTCTTCGTCGCAACTCTTTATGTGACGAACACGTTCTCTTCGACGGGCATGCTCCTCGAGGACGATGGCGCGGAGAAGGCATCGATCATAGAGAAAACCATCGCCTTTCTGAAGGAACGAAAACCAGGTGTATCCGATGACAGGATAAAGGTGATCGCCAACAGCGTGTATGAAGAATCGAAGAAATACGATCTCGACTACCGTCTTATCCTCGCGATCATGAAGGTTGAGAGCAACTACAGGAACGAGGCCGTCTCCAGGCGCGGGGCCCGCGGTCTCATGCAGATCAACCCCTCCTCGGCACGGATCATAGCCCGGGAGTCCGGGGTCGAGGTAAAAGGGGCCAAATGCCTCCATGAGCCCGAGAAGAACATCAGGATGGGCGTGAGCTACCTGTCAAAGATGCGCGACATGTTCGACAACATCGTATCGGCCCTCCATGCGTACAACGCCGGCCCCGGCAAGGTTAAAAAACCCAGGGGCGAAGAAAAGGCCAAGACCACCTCTTTCACGAGGAAGGTCATGAGCGAGTATCGCCAGATCTCCGAAGTCCTGCCCGAACCCGACGAAGAGTAACGCGGAAGAAATCACCAGATCAGACTGTCTTTCCCCCTCACGCTTCTGTTATAATAGTTCCACAATCCAGGAACACTAAACGATGAGGAGGCGCGACATGGCAAAAAGTCTTATGGAGTTCTTCAACAAGCAGCCTCGCCTGGGAGTTCTCAGCACGGCCAACAAGGCCGGCGAGGTCAACTCGGGTTATTTCGGTTCCCCCCGCATGGTCGACGAGAAGACCATCATCATGGCCCTCGGCAACAACAGGACCCTCGCCAACCTGCAGGAGAACCCCAATGCCTGCTACATGATCATGGAGCCCGGCAAGGCCCTGCCTGATTGGAAAGGCGTAAGAATGTACCTCAAGATGACGGAATGCCAGACATCGGGCGACACCGTCGACACGATGCGCAGGCAACTCGTCGAAAAGGCGGGAGAAGCCGCGGCAAAAATGGTCTACGCGGCAGTGACCTTCGAAGTGACGGCGGTGAGACCGCTGGCCGACTTCGGCCAGGGCTGGGAAAAATCCGTCTAAAAGACATTATCTCTCGCCCGCTTCGCTCGAGTTCGCAGAGGTCGCAGAGAGAGACCAAAAGAGAGAAAAGACTGCCGCCGGATTTCGAAGCCTTCCAAAATCCGGCGGCCTTCTCGTCCCGCCGTCCCGGCGGGAGAGAAAGAATATAGTGTTTTTTATCCTGAAGGAGTT